>CANQUR010000043.1 GCA_947627075.1 uncultured Clostridia bacterium | reverse complement strand
TTACAGCGCAAACTGTGACCGTTTCGGTAAGACCGTACCCGACATAAAGCTTTCCTTTACTGCCCCCTCTTTTCAAAGCCGCGTTAAAATTGTCTATGAGTTCCTCGGGCGCATAGTCGCCGCCGACGAAGCAATCCTTTATGCTACTCAAATCGGCATTTTGAAACTGCTTGCAAGCAAGCAATTTATTGTACATGGCGGGAACGCCCGTAAGTATATTTATTCCTTCCTTTTTTATGGCTTTTGCCATAGATTTGGCATTGAATTTAAGCGTCATCACGTTGGTGATGGCATTAGTCATGCAAATATGCATATTCATGCACAGTCCAAAGCCGTGGAATATCGGCAACACCGAGTACATAGCCTTGTAATTTTGTATGGGCTCGGAAAGAAAAAAGTTCGCATATCCGCAAAGTCTGTTGAATGCCTCGTCCGAATGCATTATGACCTTCGGCTCGCCCGTCGTGCCTCCGCTGGGCAAAAAAACAGACGCTTTTGTGGGACGCTCGGTCGTTTCGAGCTGGGGAAATTTGAGCAAATTTTCGAATTTTTTTCTTTTATCGTACTTACCTATTTTAGCCTTGAATGCGTGTTTGTAATAGATCCGAGCCACTCCGCTCATGAAATAGCTTGAATCGGATATCAAAATTTCGCACCCCATGTCGTTTTTTCCGTCAAATTGATCGTAGGCGATAAGCAAACCGCTTCCGACTTTTTTCATGCATTGTATTAAACTTGCCTTCTTTATGAGAGGATGAACGAGGTTGACGACGGCGCCAAGTTTGTTGAGCGCGTACAAAGCTATTGCCGCGCTCGGACTGTTGGGCACACATAGGGTGACTATATCATCTCTTTTTACATAGTTTTTCAGTCCGCTTGCCGCCCTATTGACGTATTCAAGCAGCTTTCCAAACGCGATACGCTTCCCATAAAACACGACAGCCGTCTTTTCGGGATTGTTTTTTGCGCAAGATTCAAAGCTTTCGTACAGCGTCATAATTACACCTCAAGCTATTAAAGTTATCAAAAAGACAAGGGCGACGACCGCGACTTGGTGTACCGCATATATCACAAGCGCATGTCTGCCCACAAAACAAAAAGGTTTGTTCCACTTCCCGTCCGCTTTTGCCAAAAAGTCCTTGTGTTTTGAGCGATACAAGCCTCGCCCGATAAAGCCGCCGGTAAGCACAAAACCCAGCCAGGGAAAAAGCGCCCAATAATCCGCGCCGCCTATCGAACTCACGGTATGGTCGGAGTGGCTCATAACGTCGAAAAACAGCGACGCTATCATAGAGGCTTGACTGTCCTCTACATATACATTAGTAGTAAACGAGTCGCCTTGTATCCCCGTACAAAAGCACGAAAAATAAATTATGAGTATTATAAGTCCGATCGACGGCGCAAGATAATCGCCTATTATCCTCGTTACCTTTTTTGTCTTGTCGTCCTTGCCTATTTTTGCTATTAGGTTACCAAGCCCGTCGAGAGCGCCGTATATTATCATGGAAGATCCCAGCATATGAAGCACGCCCACATATATGGTTATACCTATATCGAATATTCGGTCGACAAGCACCGTAACAAAGGTTATACCGCATCCGACCAAAAAACACAGCAGACCGCGTTTTACATTCGAGCGCGAAAACGTACAGCTTATTCCGCATATCGAAAAGAAGCAGAAAAGCACAACAAAACGCACCCATATGCGCAACGTACCGCCGTAATAGACATCTTCTATAAAAAGGCTCACATTTTCCCACAAGTTCTTGCCGAGCATTTGGTCAATGAACGGGGCGACGTTGGAAAGCGTAAACAACATATGATCGAAAACCATCAAAATAACGCAAATCCCGCGAATGAAATCAAGTTCCCAAAATCTGCGCTTTTTTTGTTGGATATTAAGTTGAGGCAAAGTGCTATCTTCCATCGTCACCTCATGAAAATTCGGAAATCGTTTTTCGTAAGGACGTCTTTAAGCTCTTTTTCGTCTTTTATGTCCTCGCATATTATGCCGCCCGCGCCCTGCTGACCGGCTGTGTGAAAATCGCTTCCGCAAGTTATTATCAAATTATTTTCTTTTGCAAGCGCGCGCACTCTTTCTTCCTCGCGCAAAAAGCGATAATGGCAATTTATTTCCACCCCATCCACGCTTTTCATATCGTGCGGGAAGTGCCCTTGCTCCTTTCTGAACGGATGCGCTTGAACTAAAAACAGATCGTTTTGTTTGCAAAGCGCATAGAGCTCCTTTTGATCGAGTTCATAAAGTCGCGGATTGTCCAGCACAAATTCGGGCGACGCGCCGTAAATAAGATATTCGGCATACGGGCAGTCGGGCAAGCAAATTGCCGCTTCGATCCCGAACAGTACCTTTACTCCGAGTTTATCGCCGTAATCACGAGTACGATAAAATTCCTCGACATAGCGAAGCGGATAGTCATGCTTTGAGTATGCTCCGCCGTAAGGCGTCGTATACAGCGCGTTGTAGTGATTGCAAAGTACAATATTTATGTTCGCTTGGGCATAAAGCTCCACCGCTTCCTTGTAAGTTGTAGACGCGCAAATCGAAAAACCCGAGTGTACATGCAAATCTATCTTCATATCATACCGCCGCTATCGTGCCTGTGGGGCTGTCCACGCTAAACGCTATATTCGTAATGTGGTCGGCGATCCTTTCAAGCTCGGTAATTATATCATAAAAGTATGTCCCGCTTTCCACCGTACACTTTTGAGCGTGTAAGCGCATGATATGGTGATCGTTGTAAACCTTTTTGAGCGTATCCACCTCATCCTCGAGTTGCGCCACCTTTTTGAGCTCGGATTTATCCTGCTTTTCCACTATATAAAGCCCTTTTTCGAACATTTCCGCCACTTTGGAATACATATTTTTGAGCTCGCTTATCGCTTCATCCGAAAGCTCGGCGCCTTCCTGTAAAATTCCGCCCGCGAGCTCCATAAAGTTTTCGGCGTGGTCGCCTATCCTTTCGATATCGTTTATTACATGGTGAAGCGTACCTATAAGTTTTTCGTCCGACGAACTTATGTTGAGCGAAGATATCTTTATAAGATACGAGGCTATTTCCTTGTTTAAGGTGTTAATATCGCTTTCGTTGCTTTCAAGTAGGTCGCTTTTGCCGACGTCGTAGTTTATGATAGCTTCCATCGCTATTGCGAGATTCTCTTTTGCAAGAGCCGCCATGTGAAAAACTTCTTTTTGTACCTGTGCGACCGCGATCGTGGGAGTGGAAAGCAATCTTTGGTCGATAAACTTCAAAACATTGCGCTTTTCCTTATCCGATTCTTTTATTAGTCGTTTGGATATACCCGCAAGTTTGCCCACGAACGGGAGCAAAATTATCGTATACGACAGATTAAATACAATATTGAATATTGCAATTCGCCAGCCCGGAAGGACTATGGCTTTGTCCATAAAGTCTGCTATCGGTCCGCCGCAAATAAGCAATAATATCGAGAAAATTACCGCTCCGAAAACGGACGTTATAACGTGCAAAAAGGCGACTCTCTTTGCGTTTGTGCTCGCTCCTATCGCAGCCAAAACGGCGGTAATGCAAGTGCCTATATTTGCGCCTATCACAAGGAAAAAAGCCTGATATGTAGTCATGGTCCCCACGCCCATCATGGTGATATATATACCCGTAGACGCGCTCGAAGATTGAATAAGTCCCGTAAACAATATTGATATGAGCATGAGCAATATGGGATTGTTTATGGTTTGAAATATATTTACAAAAAAGCCTTTTATTTGCTCGGTCCCCATTGCCGTACTCATAAATATAAGTCCTACGAATATGAGCCCGAAGCCCGTAAGAATAAGTCCTATGCGATTTATGCTTTCCTTTTTAGAAAACAGCATCATCGATACTCCGATGATACTTATTGCCGCAAAAAACATATTGAGGGAAAATCCGCCGCTGTCGAATGCGGACAAAGCGACTATAACGCCCGTTATGGTAGTGCCCACCTTTGCGCCCAACACGATCGAAGTCGCCTGTTTAAGCTCCATTATGCCCGCGTTTACGAGTCCCATCGCCATGACAGAGGTAGCTGCGGACGATTGTATGAGAGCGGTAACGCCCACGCCTATACCGTAACCCGCAAGACGCTTGTCGCTCAAACGGTTGAACATTTGGCGCATTCCCTTGCCCGCGCTCTTTTGGAGCCCGTCGCTCAAGAATTTCATACCCGCCATAAATATTCCGACGCCGGCAAGCAATTGTAATATACTCATAAACAGAGCCATAGATAAGACATTCCTCAAAGCCAAATTTGACCAATTAAATAGTAACGCATTTGCGGCAATTTTGTCAAGCACATACGACGGTTTTGCCCGACTTTATAATAAAAATCCCGACTTCCGTCGGGACGTCGTCTATTCCGTCATCACCTTTATGGTGACCAACAGCTTCATGACCATAGACACTATGAAATACGTCAACAGCACGAGACTTATGAGCAAGAATATGCTTGCAAAGTGTACGGGTTGAGTGAGGTCGAACGCCGTTATTCCCAGCGTATCGCCCATGAGTATTATGGTGACGAGCATGAGCGCAAAGGTTATGATAACCAAAAATACCCTATACGCGTTGAACGGTTCACATATCTTGATAAGCACCATAAAACCGGTCCAAGACAGTGAAAGAACCAACAACGAGGTGAATATATCGGCGCCGAGCGCTCCCGCTCCGTAAGTGTGAACGACAAATTCTCTATACAAATACATAAGCATGACGTTTATGACGAGCGCACATCCGCCGGGGATCGCGCGACTTATGACGTTGGACAAAAAGTTGCCCTGTATGCGTTGCTTGTTGGTCTGAAGCGCAAGAAAGAAGGAAGGCAAGCCTATGACGAACATCTCGAGCAAAAGGAGATAGTTGGTTTGAAGCGGATAATCTCTGCCCATTAAAATAAAGATTATAGACAGGCAAATCGACATAAATGTCTTCATCAAAAACAACGAGGACGACTTGGTGATATTGTTTACGACTCGTCTACCCTCTATTACCACGCTCGGCATGGAAGAAAAGTTGCTGTCGAGCAACACGAGGTGACTGACATTGCGTGCCGCCGCGCTTCCCGACGCGATGGCTACCGAACAATCTGCCTCGCGCATGGCGAGGATATCGTTCACGCCGTCTCCCATCATCGCTACGGTATGTCCCTTCGCCTTTTGAGCGCGTATCAAAAGACATTTTTGCTCCGGTGTGACTCTGCCGAAAACCGTATATTGATTAGCTGCCTCTATGACCTCTTGCGAAGATAGTCCGTCGAGCGAGATATATTTTTCCGCGCCCGCAACGCCGACGCGCTTTGCGACTTCCGAAACGGTTATCGGATTATCGCCGCTTATTATCTTTATATCCACTTCGTTTTCCTTGAACCATTTTATGGTATCTATGGCGTCCTCGCGAATGTGGTCCTCTATCGAGATAAGAAACATGGGCTCGAGATCGGGCGGAAGTGTTTCGTTTTCGATCGTCTTATCGCTGTGCGCGATCAAGACTACTCTGTATCCTTGCGAAACATTTTCGTTTACAAGCGCTTCGAGCATCTTATTGCGCGTCTTTATCACAAATTCGGGAGCGCCGAGCACAAATGTACCCACTTCCTCGAATGAGGCGGCGCTGTATTTTCGTTGAGACGAAAATGGGATAGCGTTTATCGTTTTGAATTTTGCCATGGAGCCGAATTCGTTGCCGAGCGCTATTGCGGTCTGATTGTTGTCGCCCGTTGCGGAAAGCAACGATCCGACGACATCTTTTATATCATAATCCAAGTCGTTTTCGAACGGAATGGTCGCCTTTACGCGCATTGTACCGTCGGTTAACGTCCCCGTTTTGTCTAGACAAAGCACGTCGACGCGCGCCAACATTTCGATGCAATAAAGGTCTTGAACAAGCGCATTCTTCTTTGCGAGCCTTATGACGCCAACGGCGAGCGCAACCGAGGTAAGCAAAAACATTCCCGCCGGTATCATGCCTATTATTGCTCCGCTGGTGCTGTTTATCGTACGTCTTACGTCGTCCGCAGTCACCATGTTTTGGCTTCTGCTCAAGCCGCCTATGATCATAAGTAGCGATATGGGTATGATAAATACCGTCACTACCTTGATAATCATCATAATGGAACCGCGCAATTCGCTTCTCGGCTTTTTGTACTTTTTCGCATTGGACGCAAGCGTCTCGATGTAATTGTTATCGCCCACCTTCTCGACGCGGGCATAACAACTGCCCGACGAAATATAGCTTCCGCTGTAAAGGATATCGCCTTCCTTCTTGTGAACGGCAATGCTCTCGCCCGTTATGATGGACTCGTTTACTTCGCATTCACCGTTCATGATGATGCAATCGCTGCATATCTGATTCCCCATTTCGAGACGAACGATGTCGTCGAGCACAAGTTCGTTTACCGGAATGGTCGTTTGTTCTCCGCTACGTACCGCTATGACCGTGGGAGCGGTAATAAGGCTCAATTTGTCAATAGTTCGCTTTGAGCGTATCTCCTGTATGATACCTATCAAAATATTGGCGGTTATTATGACCAAAAAAAACAACTGCCACTATAAAGGTGAGAACATTGAAAAACGTAAAAACATTGCCGCATATAATGCCGATATAAGACCTTCCCTTTTTTTTGGAAGTCACATTTATAAACCCGTTCTCTCTTCTTTCTTCGATCTGCTTATCATTGAGTCCGAAGTCAAACCGAGGCGAATATCTCGTAGCCATACTCATATCTGCCGCCGCCTTGGTCTTTTTTCTTTTTTTACGATCTGTAACGTCATTTGGAATAAAGCTTTCGCCGTTATCCTCTCCTTTTTCGGGCATTAATTCCTTATCCTCGCTCATTGGGTATTAATCCTTATCGTTTTTTCGATAGACGACTCAGCGTCGATATCAAAAAAATTCTATCATAAATTATATCGAATGTCAACGATTCCCGACAATATCCATGAATATAATTCCCGAATAATGCCAAAAATACTTGTATTACAAGGAGGGTATTTTATGAAAGACCTTAAATGCGGAAAGAAAAATTGCACTTTCAACAAGGGCTATTGCTGCTGCGCCCGCGAAATAGAAGTGGCGAAAAACACAGATTGCTTAACTTACGAGCCGACGGATAAAAATCCGAGTATGTTCGAAGCCGGTAGCGATTTTGTCAAAGCAGATTATTCGGTGGACACTTCCGTAGGTTGCAATGCGGATTGTATTTTTCAAAAAGGAAATAAATGCATAGCAAACGGGATCACCGTCATGGGAGAATCGGACGGAGCATCTTGCCTCACGTTCATTAAAGCATGACCGAATATGCTTTTGCGATCGGCATATAAAAGTTAATTATTAGACGAAAATCATAAAAAATGCGCTCAAGAGGATCATAAGCTTCAAGAGCGCATTTTTGCACAAATATAATTTTTTTACGGTCGTGACATCATCGAATGAGCCCGCGCCCCACAAGATATGCGAGCATATTCGGCTCCTTGGAAACTTCCGCATTTTGCCTGAAAACGGGATTGGGTGCTATATCTATTAGCTCCAATGCCGATATATATCCTTGAAATATCGCCTCGCACACCGCATTTATAGGTGCGACCAAATGCTTTTTGTCGAGCATATAACGTATGACCTTAACGTTACCGCCGCTGACAGCAACGCCAAACGCCTTCTCGTCTATCCAATCGCGATAACCGTTTATTATCGCAAGCCCGTCATAGAGCTCGTTTTCTATCATCTCGAATATAATGCGGATATGTATGCTGTCAACGATCTCGCTTCTCGAAATAGGATACTTCTCGGAAAGTTTCAACGCCTTGTCGTGGTCTTCGTGTACAAAGGAACAATTTATATACGGGATAAGATAGTCCTTGGAAAATCCGGTGAGTTCTATCGCCTTGTCAAGTTCCTCGAAATATTTATCCTCCACCTTGGAAAATTCGCCGAAATCACACATAGCGGCAAGATACCCGCGTGCAAGAGGATTGCTTAATATATCGTGATCGATCAAAAAGTCTATCAACGCAAAATTGTGATTTTTTGTGGCGAGATACATGGCTTTGCAACCGGACGCCGTAACTTCCGCGCCCTCGGCTATCACCCCGTCTATATCTGCAAGCAACAGACCTTGTCCGTCCTTTTGCTTACAAAGCTCCAAAAACCTCTTATTGAGTTCCTTTTGTTTTTCCTTGGCAAACAATTCCGCCGCGCTTTTTGGCATGATCGTTCTCCTTAATTCAAGCTTTATTATATGATTATACCACAAAAATCAAAAAAACGCAACAAAAATTATACATATCGCAATATTAAGCCGCAAGAAATTCGGCTTTGCCCGCTCCTTCGAACAATTTTTCGCAAAAACCGTCAAATCCTCGCATTGATCTGCGAAGCTTTATCCTCTTTTTGCCCGAACTTATCGATATAAAGTCTACGTCTCTCTTTATTTCGAGCCCGTCCGCATTCAGATCTATCCGTTTGCGATTCAGCACAGAGCGCATTTCGACGCCGTCGCCGTCTAACTTTATACGAAAAGAGGATATATAGATAGCTATAGCGGTCAACGTCATCGCGACTACGGTAGCAAATAGCCTTAATCCCACGACGTTGCATCCGTCTCCTTTATAGAGCTCGGCAAAAGAAAGATCGGATATCCCGGATATGCCCCAATAACACGCTTTGAGCCACCCGTGATAACATATCCCGTCCGTCTTTTTCACAAACTCTATTATAGCCGTTACCATCGAGACTATACCGAAAAAAATATACATTCCTTCCGCTGTTTCCATATGATTTTTTCCTCGTATGTTAATTATGCACTCGGCGGAAAAATGTATACGGCAATGCCAAAATTTTTTGCTCATATGCGCTCAAAAAGTGTGAATATGTGTAAATAAATATCAAAATGCTTGATTTTTCCCTATAGATATGATAAACTGAATATATATACGCTTGTATATCCAAACTAAACTTGACAGGAGAACAATTCCATGAAAAACGCAAAAAAATTTTTCGTTAAATTTTTGCCTTTGTTTTTTATGTGCATTGCCGTCATAATAGCTATCGTCATAGGGTTTATTTATTTCAATTTCGTATCAAGACGGATCTACGACGACAGTACAAAGCAACTCAATGAAATTTATAAGGTAGTAAGAAGGACCGTCACCACCTATGTGGAACAAAAATGGCGAATACTTCGGGATTGGGACGACAACATTACGTCGCCTCAATTTGACTTTGAAAAAAGAAAGGAAGAATGGCGTTATTCCGAATTGTACTTCATTCGCAAAAACGAAGACTTCGGAAAAAGCGATTCCCCGTACGGTGAATATCGTTATATCTATACCACTCCTACCGGAAATTGGGATAACGCGACCATCACCCTCGAGACCGGAGAAACATTGAGCTTCGTCGACCTATCCAAATGGACTCAAAAGGATAAAAAGATAACGATCGCATTAGACGGACAATCTTACGAATTCAACTTCGAAAAGAAAAAGTGTCCCGAGATCTCCGACGACAGCTCTTGGAATTGGGGCAGCCCGATAAATTCCAAATATGCGGGACTTTATAAATACACGAGCGAGGAAACCGAACATACCCTTGCTATATACGAAAACGGCAAGGTCACATTCGACGGCAAAAGAACGACTCTCGCTCCCAAGCTCGGAGACACGCTCGGCGGAATGAATCTCAACGACGCTCATGATGAACTCGACAATAACGAGTCTGTAGTGACGGGCGAAAGTCTGCTTATCGGCGCTGATATACAAAGGACCACCGTCTTTGCCATTCCCGTACTCCAAAATTCATTCAACGGATTTTCATTCGACATATTGGCTATTTGCTACACCAATAACAATATCGCTTACGCCATAAATACCAATCCGTTCGAAGGTGAAGCGAAATGCTTCGTAATACACGACGACGGCAGAGTGCTCTTTTCTACCGAGGCGGGCGGTTCTCAATCGGACTATATAAAAAGATTGGAAAGCCTTGCGGACAATGATTCCATGGACAAGAGCGTCATCGATCAATTAAAGAGCGATTGGGCTAATAAAAAGACCAACACTATTCAATGCGAAATAAACGGAAACAATCACTGTATAGTGTATCAACCGCTCGGATATCAAGATTACATCATGCTCAGCGAAGTGCCGCTTTCGACGATAAGTTCGGGCTTCCTATTCGTCCAACGTATCACTACCATATTCTTTATAGCGATATTCGTGCTTTTGGGAGCTGCGGCATTTGCATTTTTGCTTATACGCAATCACAGACAATCTCAAAACGCAAAAGCGGAGATCGCTTATCGCGAGAAAATGTTCGACATTTTGTCCGCTACGGTAGACGATATATTTATCATGCTCGATCCTACGACTCAAGGCGTAGATTATTTGAGCCCCAATGTGGAGCGTTTGCTCGGAATTTCCGACAAGGAGATCAAAAACGATATACGTGCTATGGCTAAATGCGCCGTAAATTACGATATCGTCATTCCAAATACCGTCCTCAATCAAATAGAGTCCGGAGGCAATAAACATTGGGAATGCGAATATATGCACCAACTTACGGGAGAGCGCCGTTGGTACAGGGTAACAATATATAACGTAAATATTCAAAACAAAAAGAAGTACCTTATCGTCATGTCGGACCGAACGCTCGAACAGCAAATGAATCAAAAACTTCAAGAGGCTTTGGATGCGGCAAAGAGCGCCAATGAAGCAAAGAGTAACTTCCTTTCCAACATGAGCCACGATATACGTACTCCCATGAATGCCATAGTGGGCTTTTCGATGTTGCTCGAAAAGGATGCCGATAAAACCGAAAAAGTACGCGAATATACTCGCAAGATCATGGCGTCCAGCCATCACCTGTTGAGCCTCATAAACGATGTGCTCGATATGAGCAAAATAGAGAGCGGAAAGACTTCGCTCAATGTCGATCGTTTCAGCCTTCCCGAGCTTTTGGAGGAACTCAACATAATAATTTTGCCGCAAGCAAAGGCAAAAAATCAAGAATTTATCATAAAAGTACAGAACAATCCGCCCGACCTTATCATGGGCGACAAGCTGCGTCTCAATCAAATACTTTTGAATCTCTTATCCAATGCGATAAAATATACTCCCGTCGGAGGCAAGATAGAGTTTCTTATAAAAGAGATCGAGCGCCCCACCCCGCAATTTTCCAAACTCAGCTTTACCGTTCGAGACAACGGCATAGGCATGAGCGAAAATTTTGTAAAAGATGTATTCTCTCCGTTCAGTCGCGAACTTAATTCCGTAACCAA
>CANQUR010000042.1 GCA_947627075.1 uncultured Clostridia bacterium | reverse complement strand
AATGCCGAAAACAAATTGTGGGGGAATGAACACCGCATAAAAAGGAGCGATCGTAAAAGATCGCTCTGTTTTTGTAATACGATTATATATAATTGCCACGATAAATTGTTGACAAGACAACAAAAATGTGCTATCATATCAAAAAGGAGTTTTTATGAAGCAACGATATACAACATTTTCTCTGCTGCTTATCAACATTTCAAGGTGCGTTCAGAGGATCAAAAACGTCGAAATGGCGGCGCTCGGGCTAAAGGGCAAGCAGGTGCAATGTTTGTTTGGGTTGTACAACACTCCCAAAGGCGCGAGTCTTACTCGTCTTTGCGAAATATGCGGCGAGGACAAGGGAATGATGTCTCGAACGATCAAGGAGCTCACGAGCGCGGGACTTGTCTATGTCGATTCGACGAGCGAGCGCAAATACAAAAATCCCATTCGCCTCACCGAAAAAGGCGAACAGATCGCGGGCAGGGTCTCCGAAAGAATATCTGCTAATCTCGAAAAAGGCAGTTTGGGGATATCCGATGAGGAAAGGGAGAACTTCTATCATTCGCTCGGTATCATTTCGGAAAATTTGACTGAAATTTGCAATAATTACGATCGGTCAAACGGGTAATAAATAATTTAATTTCGGAGGTTGTTATGAATAAAAATCTCGTAACGCAGCTTATATATCGAGTTGTGTTGTGTGTCGTTTCGGCATTTGCCTGCCTTTTGTCGCTTGGCATATTCTATATAGGCGTTAACGGAGGCAACGAGTTTTCTTGGAGTTTTTTAAAGTATTACACCAACATAAGCAACTATTTCGTTCTGGTTGTTTCCATCATCGTCCTTTCGGACACGGTAAAGCGCGTAAGAGCGGGAGAGACCGAAGGTTACAATAAGAAATTGCGGACATTCAAGTTCATGACTGTGATCATGATCCTTGTCACCTTTCTCGTTGTTATCTTTTTGCTCGATTCGCCCCTTCAAGCGAGCTATTGGCGCAACATCGGTAATATGTCCTATCACTTCCTTGCGCCGCTGCTTTTTATTCTCGACTATATCATCTTTGACGAAAAACGGACCATTTCCGTCTTTGCTCCTTTGTACAGCCTCATAATTCCGCTTATTTATGTGGTATACATATTCATTTTGGGCGCAATCATTCCCGACTTTGTTTATCCGTACTTTTTCCTCAATGTCAGCGAACTCGGCTATGGCGGCGTTCTTTTGTGGGTATTGGGTCTTCTCGGAGTGTTTGTCGTACTCGGCTACCTTTTGTGGCTGTGGAATCGTTTCGACAAGATCGACGGTAAATGGAAATTGGATTTTCACAATATTATGTTCCCGAATAAGCGGATTCAAAAAGCCGAAAACGAACTTTTGAACGAAAATGACAGGTAAAAAAATATGATAAAGATATTGATAGACAGCGCTTCGGATATCGAACAAGAAGAAGCGCAAAAAATGGGTATCGATATGATCCCGGTGGAAGTATGCTTTGGCGAAGAGACATATCTCGACGGCGTAAATCTTTCGCACAGCCGGTTTTTCGAAAAACTCATCGAAAGCGACGACCTTCCAAAAACCAGTATGATCAACGAATATCGATGGGACGAGGCATTCGGAAAGTTGACCGAAAACGGCGACCAAGTGATCGCCATAACGCTCTCGTCCAAGCTTTCGGGGATATACTCTTGCGCAAACGAAGCAGCTCGACACTACTTAGGCAAGGTTTTCGTGATAGATAGCTTGAATGCCGCTACGGGCGAAAGGATCCTTTGCGACTATGCTTTGAGCCTTGTCGAAAAAAATTTCGACATCGATTATATTGTACACGAGTTGAACGAAAAGAAAAAAAAGATACAAGTTATCGCCGTCGTCGATACGCTGAAATATTTGAGAAAGGGCGGAAGGATTTCCGGCGTTACCGCACTTGCGGGCGAAATGCTTTCGATAAAGCCCGTCGTATCGGTGATCGACGGAGAGGTCAAGCTCGTTGGCAAGGCGATCGGCAGCAAGAAAAGCAACAACTTGCTTATGCAGCTTGTGCAAAAATGCGGCGGGATAGATTTTTCCATGCCGTACGGGCTCATGTATTCCGGACTTTCGGATGAATATCTTCAAAAGTATTTGCGCGACAGCGCGGCTCTATGGCAAGAGCACATAGATGATCTCACGAAAATACCCATATATTTGATAGGCAGTACGATAGGTACTCATGTGGGGCCTAATGCGATAGGCGTTGCGTTCTTTTGTCGCTGACGGAGCCTCAATCATCCGTTTGTGTCCGGACGGCGATATGGTACGGCAGTCCGAATTATTCGTCAAATATGAATAAGCCTATTTTTCGCGTCTGCCGAATATTGTGAGGACGTAGACGAAAAAGCGGAGAAAATATACAAGAGACGTTAGGAGCGAGGCAAGATAGGTAAGCGCCGCCGCCGACAAAACTTCGTTAGCTCCGCGAAGCTCCTCTTGAGTCAAAATGCCTTCTGAAACCAGCATTTTTTTAGCGCGCCTGCTTGCGTTATATTCTACGGGTAGAGTTATCAAGGCGAACAAAAGCGAGCCGCCGTAAAGCGCAACGCCTACAAGTGCGATATAAAAGCCTATTTCGGGCGATGACGCATTTGCGAATAGATCCAAAATCAAACCTATCAAGACAAGAGGCATTGCAAGATACGAACCGAAATTTACTATGGGCACGAGCGCGGTACGTATTCTGTAAAACAGGTATCCGTTTTGTTTTTGCATCACATGGCCCATTTCGTGCGCCGCGACTGCGACCGCGGCTATGGAATTATTACCGTAAGTGGCTTCCGACAAATTGATAATATTTTGGGACGGGTGATAGTGATCTGTCAATTTACCCTTTATTCTGCCTATTGAGATCCCTCGAATGTTGTATGAGTCCATCAGTCTCAAAACAGTTTCGCGTCCCGTCATGCCGGAAACCGTCGTGACACAGTTATACTTATTGAATGCGCCGTTTACTTTGGCATTTGCAAAAACAGAAAATATCATGCATAAGAGTATTGCGCCCAAAAACCAAAAATAATCTTGTAGATACATTTAGAGCTCCTTATATACGTTATGTCGTTCTGTCTATATTATACATCCGATACCGCTTTATGTCAATACGAAAAGACTTCTACATTTTTGTTTTTGAGTATTGACTTTTATTCGAAATAATGGTAAAATAATTATTATAAACACATCGGAGGCAAAAAATGTTAGGTGCGATAATAGGTGATATAGTAGGAAGTCGATTTGAATTCAACAATACGAATTCCAAGGAGTTTGTTTTCTTTGATAAAAGATGTCGATTTACCGATGACACGGTGCTTACTGTCGCGGTCGCCGATGCGTTGCTTCGCAAAGATGATGACGAAGAGTTCAAACGAGATCTCGTTTATACCTTCAAATCGTATGTAAAAAAATATCTCGGCGCAGGTTACGGCAGACGCTTTTACAAATGGGCGACGGGGAATTCCGTCGAACCATATGGAAGCATGGGCAACGGTTCTGCCATGCGCGTTTCGCCCGTGGGCTGGTATGCTCAAAGTATCGAGGACGCCGAAAGGCTCGCCGCAATTACGGCGGAGGTGACTCATAATCATCCCGACGGCATAAAGGGCGCGATAGCTACGGCGGGAGCGGTATTTCTTGCGAATGCCGGCGCCGGCAAGGACCAAATAAAGGACTATGTGCAAAAGTTCTATCCGCTCGATTTTTCGCTTGAGGAGTGGAGAAACGAACCTTCCGAATTCGATGTCACTTGTTCGGGTACCGTTCCCGTTGCCATGATGAGCTTTTTCGAAGCGGAAAATTTCGAGGACGCGATACGAAATGCGATTTCGGTAGGCGGAGATTCCGATACGATAGCGGCGATTACGGGCGGAGTGGCAGAAGCCTTCTTTGCGATAAAGTCGACGGACAGGAGCAAGGTTCGTGAATATTTGCCCGATGAGATGCTCGAAGTGATAGATAAGTTCGAAAAGAGATATGGTATGCGATGCTGTACGTGATTTCGGATATACACGGTGAATACGAGCTTTTTGTAAAGCTAATGGATAAAATAGGCTTTTCGAGCAAAGACAGACTGATCTGCTGTGGGGATATGATCGAAAAGGGTGACAGATCCATAGCTTTGAGCAAGCTTATTTTTTCCATGCCCAACGTCTTGGCGTTAATGGGCAATCACGAATATGCCTTTGTCAAATATTACAGAGGGATAATGGAGAGATCGCCCGAGGATTTCGATGCGGTTTTAAGCGAGCTCAAAAGATATTTTTCGGATGACGGCGAATTGCTTGATTGGGAGACGGTGGATCAATTTGAGTCCTTGCCGTTTTTTTATGAGTCCGAAAATTTCATTTGCGTGCATTCCGGGGTCCCTTTGGACGAACGACGACGGATCGTCCCGCTACGCAATGCGTCGCCCGAGCAACTTGTCTACGATCGATTTTTCAAGGAGCCGACAGTTTTGCCCATAGACGGCAAATGTGTTTTTTTCGGACACACGCCCACTATAAACCTCGGATTCGAGCCATATATAAAATGCTATTTGCGTGAGGGCGCAAAGGGAGACCGCATAACGGATTATTGCAAGATACATCTCGATACGGGCACCTGGAAAAGCAGAGTACTCGGTTGCTTTCGCGTCGACGATTGCAAGACTTTTTATGTGACGGAGCAATGATCGAAAAGGACTTTGCGAGTTTTCGCGACTCTTAAGGCTTTGACAATAGGCAAGTAAGGACGCCCATCTGCGACGCTATCCCGCAAGTTCGCGTTTTATATCGACGGAGTATTCGTATTGTATTCCGAATTCTGCATATAGGCTTTGGTATATGGCGTCTTTCAGTTCGTCGTCGGTGCGGCTCAGATCGAACGGCACGCCGACCTCGAAAACGAGCACGGGCAGATTTCGGCGTATCTCCCTAAAGTCATGCAATGCTAACGAAGGATCAACGGCTCGCAACAAATTTTCGACTTTGGCTCGTAGAAAATTCGCCTCGTTGTCGTGCAGTATCACGGGATCGAGGTGAATGGTAAGATATATGTCGGTATCTTTTTCAAAATCCTTTTCGATCTTGTCTATGAGCTCGTGCGCGGCAAGCACGGGAATATCTGCGTCTATTTCGGCATGTACGGTAACAAAATATTTGTTTACGTAATTATGCACGGTAAGTCCGTGTATGCCGTAAATGCCTTCATATGACAAAAGTCGCTTTTTTATTTCGTCGATGAGTTGAGGTGGCAACGATCCGCCTATGAGCTCACTTGTGGTGCGTTTCAATATCTTTATGCCCGAAACGCCTATCAAGACCGCGACAAGCGCGCCTATGTAACCGTCGGGCTCGAAAGAGGTGTATTTGCCGATTATGAGTGAGATCAAGACGGCGACCGAGGCAAGAACGTCGCCGAGACTGTCCACCGAAGTGGCGATAAGAAGTTCGGATGAATATTTTTTACCGACCATGCGGTTTGTTATGAACATTACGAGCTTTGCCAAAATGCCCACACACAGGATGACGACCGAAAGAATCGAAAATTCTGCCTTGTTGCCGCTTATTATCGTATCTATGGATTGAATGAACAGCTCAAACGCAAGAAAGATGATGATAAATGAAACTATGAGCGTAGCTATATATTCGCCGCGCGCGTGACCGTAAGGATGCTCCTTGTCTGCGGGCTTTTCGGATACCTGTATGCCGATAATATTGACTATGTTGCTTCCGCTGTCGCTCAAATTGTTGAATCCGTCCGCAAGCAAAGAAATCGCTCCGAAAATCGCGCCGCAAATTATCTTGCCCGCGGCGACTCCGACGTTTAGGAGCATGGACAAAACGGTGACTTTCATCGCCGCCTTTTTCTTTTGGATATTATTGTGTTTATGTAACGGATCCGCCGGCATTTTTCTCTCCTTAATGGGTATTTTAACATGGGAAAACAATTTTGTCAATGCTCAAAAAAAGAAATTGCCTCAAAACAATTGACTTTAAGCCCGATTTTATATATACTCAATATCGATATAGATTAGGAAGGTTTTTTTATGAGAACACACAATTGTAATGAGCTTCGTAAGGACGACGTCGGCAAAAAGGTGACGCTTTGCGGCTGGCTTCACAGCGTGCGCGATCTCGGCGCGGTCGTCTTTTTCGTGCTTCGCGACTTTTACGGAATGACGCAGGTCACCGTTTCGGACGAAGATAAAAAGGAACTTGTTCGTTCCATTCCTCGCGAATCCACGCTTAAAGTAACGGGCAAGGTCATATTGCGCAGCAGTCCCAACCCCGAAATGGATACGGGACTTATCGAAATAGAACCCGACGAGATAGAGATACTCGGCAAATGCACCGAGGCGCTTCCCTTCGAAATAGTAAATTCGCTCGCTTCGCGCGAGGACGTAAGGCTCAAATATCGTTTTTTGGACCTTCGAAACCCCGTCGTAAAGGACAAAATAGTGCTCCGAAGCAAGATAGTTTCTTCCATAAGGCGACGCATGACCGAAAAGGGCTTTTTGGAGATAACGACGCCAATACTAACGAGCTCTTCACCCGAAGGCGCGAGAGATTTCATTGTTCCGAGCAGATTGTATCCCGGTCAATTCTATGCTTTGCCGCAAGCTCCGCAACAGTACAAACAGCTTTTGATGGCGAGCGGTTTCGACAGATATTTCCAGATAGCGCCGTGCTTCCGTGACGAGGACGCGCGCGCCGACAGATCGCCCGGAGAATTTTATCAACTCGATATGGAAATGGCGTTTGCTTCCCAAGAGGACGTGTTCGAAGTGCTCGAAGACGTGCTTCCCGCGCTTTTCCGCGAATTTACCACGCGCAGAGTGGACGGCGCACCGTTTAAGCGCATACCGTACCTCGACGCCATTCGCGATTACGGCTCCGATAAGCCCGATCTTCGCAATCCGCTCATCATAAAGGACGTGACTGACATTATGGGCGGCACGGCGGCTCTGTTCGCGGGCAAGACGCTCAAAGCTATAAAGGTGGATAACTTCGATAAGCCGCGCAGTTTTATCGACAAGACGCTCATCGAACAGGCGCATCAGAACGAGATAGAGAACGTTTATTGGTTCAAGACCGACGAAAACAACAATTTTGTGGGGGGCGTTGCGAAGTTCCTCGGCGAGATAAGGGACAAGCTCATAGAAACGCTCGACCTTAAACCCAACGGCTTCGTTGCCGTCGTTGCGGGCGACAACAAACTTGTGGCAAAACAAGCGGGAATTGTGCGCACCATACTCGGCACAGAGCTCGATCTTATCGAAAAGGACGTATATAAATTTTGCTGGATAGTGGACTTCCCGATGTACGAAATAGGCGAGGAGTCGGGCGAAATAGAATTTTGCCATAATCCGTTCTCCATGCCGCAGGGCGGAATGGAAGCGCTTTGCACCAAGGACCCGCTCTCCATACTCGCATATCAATACGATATCGTTTGCAACGGAATAGAGCTTTCGAGCGGAGCCGTGCGCAATCACGATCCCGAGATTATGGTCAAGGCTTTCGAGATAGCGGGCTACGGCAAGGACGTTATCGAAAACAAGTTTTCGGCGCTTTATAATGCGTTCAAATTCGGTGCGCCACCCCATGCGGGCATAGCGCCGGGAGTGGACCGCATAGTAATGCTTCTTTGCGACGAACCGAGCATTCGCGAGATAATCGCCTTCCCTATGAACAGGAACGCGCGCGACCTTTTGATGAACGCGCCCAACAACGTCACCGAAAAGCAACTGCGAGAAACTCATATCGCCATTGTGGAGGAGAAATAATGGATGATATAGTTACCCTCACCACCGATGAAGGAGAGGACATTCAATTCGAAATCGTGACCGAGATCGCGCTCGGAGATGATTTTTATGCCATAATGCAACCCGTAAAGCCGCTGGACGGAGTGGGCAAGGACGAGGCGCTTGTATTCAGAATTATCGAAGCGGACGACGGCGACGAGTACGAACTTGTAATAGACGACGATATACTCGATAGCGTTTTCGATAGCTACAACGCCATGATCGAGGAAGATGAATAATTTTTAACGACAGTTTTTTGATCAAAAGCGGCAAGTTCCTTGCCGCTTTTTGTAAAAAACTTATTATATGATATTATAGATAAGTCAAATGTTATATGTAATGACAGCAATTAAGGGGAAAAAGGATAAATGAGCAAAATAATCAGTGCGGATTTAGTAATAGGGAATTTTATTATAAACTCATTGATACACGGATATAATCTTTTCAAAGTTTCTGATCTTGTTGATTATGATTCTAAATTGTCAAAAAAGATTGCAGATCAAGACTATTTTACAAAGTTTAACCTAAATGGTCTAATAAATTTTCAAATAAATTATCCTTTTATTCTTAATGGAATTGATGATCCAAATAGAGTGGAAATACAAGCAAATATAGGTCAAGAGCAGCTGGTAAGATATTTCCAAATGGGATTACCAAACTATGTAGTGAAAAATATGACAGAAGCATATAACGAAATTCTTAATTAGCGGGTTCTATGAAGATATCAAGTTGATCCGCATGGAGCTTTTTTTGATCGAGTTTTTTCGTTAAATACAAATAAAATTGTTGACTTTTGTTGCAAAAAGGTCTAATATTGTAAATGCGATACATATTTTTAGACAAATCAACGCATACTCTCACGGTAGAGATGCATCTATTTCGCATTACATAAAACGTTGATTTGTCTAAATGTAAATGTGTCGCAACAAGCGGAATTGAGTATTTTTACAATGTCGTTCCGTTTGGAGCGGCATTTTTTGTATCCGAAAATTTTCATGAAAAGGAGAATAAAAGGATGAAAAAAAGAATTTTTTTGATTGCGATGATGCTGATATGCGCACTTACGGTCATGACGGCGTGCAATGACGTGCATACGCATAAGTATTCGGATAAGTGGACAAATGACGAAACGAGCCATTGGCACAAATGCGAAGGTTGCGAGGAGATAACAGGCAAGACGGCGCATAACTACGGCGACGACGATATATGCGATGACTGCGGATATAAAAAAGGCAGTAGTGTTACTCCGCCCGAACACAAACACAATTTTTCAAGTGAGTGGACAAAAGACGAAACGAGCCATTGGCACAAATGCGAAGGTTGCGAGGAAATAACAGGCAAGGCGGCGCATAACTATGGCGACGACAATATTTGCTACGACTGCAAATATAAGAAAGGCAGTAGCGTCACTCCGCCCGAACATAAACACAATTTTTCAAGTGAGTGGACAAAAGACGAAACGGGACATTGGCACAAATGCGAAGGTTGCGAGGAGATAACAGGCAAGGAGGCGCATAACTACGGCGACGACAATATATGCGACGACTGCGGATATAAGAGAGGCAGTAGCGTCACTCCCGGCGAACATGAGCACAATTTTTCAAGTGAGTGGACAAATGACGGAACGAGCCATTGGCACAAATGCGAAGGTTGCGAGGAGATAACGGGCAAGGCGGCGCATAATTTCGGTGACGACGATATCTGCGATGACTGCGGATATAAAAAGCCGGAACATAAACACAATTTTTCAAATGAGTGGACAAATGACAAAACGAGCCATTGGCACAAATGTGAAGATTGCGAGGAGATAACGGATAAAGCGGCGCATAACTACGGCGACGACGATATTTGCGACGACTGCGGATATGAAAAACTGTCCAAAGGCTTGGCATACGAATATGACAAGGAAACGGATTCTTACATAGTAATAGGTATAGGTTCTTGTATCGATACCGAAATTGTGATAGCCAGCACTGTTGATAATAAGCCCGTAACGAGCATAGGGTCTAATGCGTTCAGGGGTTGCAGTAGCATAACAAGCATAGAGATTCCGAGTAGCGTAACGAGCATAGGGTCTAGTGCGTTTTATGGTTGCAGTAACTTACAAAGCGTAACATTCAAGGGTGAGAGTCAGTTGCAAAGCATAGGGTCTGGTGCGTTCAGTGATTGCACAAACTTGACGAGTATAAATATCCCAAATAGCGTAACGAGTATAGGTGAATGGGCGTTCAGTGGTTGCGGTAGATTGATAGAAGTATATAATAGGTCGGTGCTCGATATAGAAGCCGGCTCCACAAACTACGGATATGTAGGATATTACGCGAAGAATGTATATAAAGAAGAAGGTAAAAGTAGGCTTGTTACCGAAAACGAGTATACATTTTACATAGATGAAGAAAAGGAAGAGAGATATTTAGTAAGCTATAATGGTAAAGATACGTCTATAACTTTGCCGAAAGATATTAATGGTAAAAACTATGAAATATATGATTGTGCGTTCTATGGTTGCAAAAGCATAACAAGCATAGAGATCCCGGACAGCGTAACGAACATAGGAAGTAGTGCGTTCAGTAATTGCACAAACTTGACAAGCATAGAGATCCCGAGTAGCGTGACGAGCATAGGGGAAGGTGCGTTCTGTTATTGTGAAAGTTTAACAAGCATAGATATTCCGAGCGGAGTAACGAGCATAGGAGAAAGAGCGTTCATGGATTGCAGCAGTTTAACAAGCATAGAGATCCCGAACAGCGTAACGAGCATGGGGTCTAATGCGTTCGAGGGTTGCAGTAGCTTACAAAGCGTAAATTTCAAGGGTGAAAGTCAGTTGCAAAACATAGGGAATAGAGCGTTCGAGGGTTGCAGTAGCTTACAAAGCATAGAGATCCCGAGTAGCGTAACGAGCATAGGATGGGAAGCGTTCGCTGGTTGCAGTAGTTTACAATATAATACATATAATAATGCGAAATATTTGGGGAATAAAGATAATAAATATCTTGTTTTAATAGAAGCTATAAATACCGACATAACCGAATGTAAGATTCACGGAAGCACAAAGCTTATTTGCGATAGTGCGTTCGCTTGTTGCAAAAATATAACAAGGATAAATATCCCGAACAGCGTAACGAGCATAGGAAGTGGTGCGTTCAGTGATTGCACAAACTTAACAAGCATAGAGATCCCGAACAGCGTAACGAGCATAGGGGAAAGTGCGTTCTATGGTTGCAGTAACTTAACAAGCATAGAGATCCCGAGCGGAGTAACGAGCATAGGAAGTAATGCGTTCTATGGTTGCAGTAGCTTAACAAGCATAGAGATCCCGAGCGGAGTAACGAGCATAGGGGAAAGTGCGTTCTATAAATGCACAAACTTAAAAAGCATAAAATTTGAAGGCGAGAGTCAGTTACAAAGCATAGGAGAAAGTGCATTCTATCTTTGTTGGAGCATAACAAGCATAAATATACCGAATAGTTTAACAAGCATAGGAGATTGGGCGTTCCGTTATTGCAGAAGCTTAACAAGCATAGAGATCCCGAGTAGCGTAACGAGCATAGGGCAATGGGCGTTCGAGGGTTGTCCGATAGAAGAAGTAACAATACCTACTTATGCAATAAATTCTATACCTAAAAGTAGCTTAAAAAAAGTAATAATAACGAGTGGTGACAGCATAGGGGAAGGTGCGTTCTGTTATTGTGAAAGTTTAACAAGCATAGATATTCCGAGCGGAGTAACGAGCATAGG
>CANQUR010000041.1 GCA_947627075.1 uncultured Clostridia bacterium | reverse complement strand
GTTTTGATGCTGTTATTTCCATTCTTTCCGGATGACACCTTATGTCTTGTAGCGGGAACAACTGCTATGAGTTGGAAATTCTTCTTGATAGCAACATTATTGACACGCCCGGAGATGATCGCATTTATAAGTTTTTTCGGAAGCGGAGAAATAATCCCATATTCAGGTTGGGGAATACCGGTATGGATAGGAATTTTTGCACTATGCGTAGCATTGCTTATAATCGCCGCAAAAATAAAGAAAAAATTGACTAAAGACTAATTTATTTGTAAAAAAGAGTAGTTTTATACTTGACACCTAATTTATTATAGTGTAAAATAAATATGTATGGAGATATTTGATATTCTATCCATTATCAATCTGTTATTGCTTGGAGCTATAACGATTTGGCACTGCTTTAGAAAAGAAGTTAAAGCGGTGATTTGTAATATCGCCATTTTAATATTTTTCATACTTATCAGATCTGTTGAAACTCATTATGTAGCGATTCGTACCAATCTATATTATATGTTGGGCGAGGATCACTTTGAAACACTCAAGCAGTTGTTGAGCGCTGTATTATTCTTCGGTACCTCTATAACGATCGGAGTACAATTTATCAGCGAAATAGTTACTTTGGTAATTTTAGCTTTTTTGGTTTCCAAGGTAACCGCAATATTTGCAAAGAAAGCCTCTACAGATGTGTTTTCTTCCATGGTCAAACCGGAAAATGATGACGCAAACAAGCACAATATACCCTTGGATAAAAAGAGTTTATTTCTTGTTTATGGAAGGTTATTGAATTAATAATCACATTTTATTTGCGAGCTAATTCTTATCGCTTATAGCGCAAAAAGCGATACGTTTTCGTTTATGAAATGATGATGAGAATAATTCGGCGATGTTTGAATAGTAATTTTTATGCTTGGGGAAGCCGAAAATTATAATACATCGCAACTGCCTAAAGGCAAAATAAAAATTACAAAAGTTTTATAACGGGAGTTATCGAAAGGTAGCTCCCTTATATTTTATGGATAATTATCTTGTGATAGCAAATAGGGTTGAAACAAATATATCCGTTTATTGCTTGTAGTTAGAAATTATTATCCATTTCTAACTATGCGTAAAAGACAGCTTTTACGAATAGTTAGTGATTAAATCCCAATAAAATAGAGTTTAATAAGAATTCCAAACATTATCCTATAAAATAAGAAATTATATCTGACATAATAAGCTTTGAAGCTCTTTGATAATTTTTTTCCGAATTCTGATAATTGCTAAAAAAAATTTCTATGCAAAGTAAATTATTGGATTTAGTCTATAATTTGTGTTATAATATTGCCATGGACAACAAAGATAATTTTTATGCTCAAAGAGATGAAAAAAATTCAGAAAAAATAAAGCAGCTCTGTAAAGAATTGCCTCATTATATCCGAGAATTTATTGTCGGTATTCAAATGCGCACTTCTTCATTGACACGGCTTAATTATGTATATGATCTACGCATTTTTTATGATTATCTTTCTAAAGAAGTTTTTACGACTTTGAAGCCTAATGAGATAGAACTTGCCGACCTTGAAACCTTGAAAGCTTTTGATATAGAATTATATTTGGACTATTTGACGGCTTATGAATTTCAAGGCAAGAAATATCAATGCGGCGAACGAGCAAAAGAACGTAAACTTTGTTCATTGAGATCGTTTTTTAAGTACTTTTTTAATAAGGACAAATTATCAAGCAATATTTGCGCCAAAGTGGACCTTCCGAAAAAACATGAAAAACCTATTATTCGTCTCGAACCGGATGAAATTACAAAGCTTTTAGACCGTGTGGACGCACAAAATTTGACAGATGTCAGTAAGCGTGAAAATTCATATCACGAATTAACTCGCCTACGAGACGCAGCAATTTTAACTTTATTTTTAGGCACGGGAATTCGAATATCGGAATTGGTTGGGTTAAATTATGATGATTTTGATTTCTCAGCTAATAGCTTTTCCGTAACTCGCAAAGGCGGAAATAAATCCGTTTTATATTTTACAGATGAAATTGCCGCTCCATTAAAGGCATATTACGATTGGCAAAAATCACAAATTAATGATAATACGCCCTTCGGAGTTAAGATCGCGGATCAAAAAGCAATGTTTTATTCATTACAAGGAAAGCGCATTTCTATTCGAGCTGTAGAAAATTTGGTCAAAAAATACGCCAAACATATCACACCATTAAAACATATTACTCCTCACAAATTAAGGAGCACTTTCGGTACTGAACTTTATCATAATACTCAAGATATTTATGTCGTTGCCGACGTGTTGGGACACAAGGATATCAATACTACCAGACGTCATTATGCGGCTACAAGCGATGATATAAAACGTAAGGCCGCAAGATCCGTCAAACTTCGAGATGATGATGATGACCCATCCACCTAAAACAATATATTGTACTTTATAAGTTTTTTATAGGCAGATTTTTTGTCTTATATTTTTTGTCTTATTATGTCTAACATAGATAAATTTTCTAATTTTTATGCCAGACATAATACTAATTAATTGACAATTATTTTCCTATATTGTATAATATAACAAAATATATTTGTTGCACGAGGTTAATGTGGATCAAAACGAAGAAGTCAATTCAATAAACAGCGACCTTATCAGAGGACATATAGACACAATCATCCTCAAAGCGTTGCAAGCCGGCGACAGATATGGTTACGATATTATTAAAGAGATCGAGCATAAGAGCGGCGGACAATATGTCATTAAGCAACCTACTCTATACAGTTGCTTAAAACGTTTGGAAGTTCAAGGTTTTGTCAAATCTTATTGGGGTACCAAGTCTATAGGCGGTAGAAAAAAATATTTCACTCTGACCGACATGGGCAGAGAGTTATTTCAACGCAATAAGAACGATTGGGACTACTCGCGCGATGTTATTAACAGATTAATCTCCGACGATGATTATTCAATAAGTTATCCGACAGATCAAGTAGCATCTACTACCTTTAATGAAAACGAAGTTGTAAATTCTGATGTAACTGAAACCGAAAATACTCAAAATGCACAGAGTATCGAAACCAACATAGCCGAAGATGAGCCGGAAATAATAAATGGCGATTCATATAACGCCGTTTCTTCCTATGATGAGGATGAAAATAAAGGTGCTGAAGAAAATGTATCGACGACGGCTTATGAGCAATTGTCTTTATTTGATAATACATCAGACGATTCATCCCTTCCCCTATCCGATGCGGAACAAAATCAAAGCGCAATGGATGCCGTCATTGATGATGAAAAGGCTGATTTTATTGATAAATTATATGATGAACAAAATCAAGAAAGCTATTTGTCCAATGTTGGTAACGCTAATTATGAACCGCCTCAAAACAATGATATAATAGATGTCAATGATTATTTTGCAGATGATAACGAACTTCTCGACGACGAAGTGGACGATGAAGAAGAGACGGTAGCGTCTGTAGCTTATGATGAAATCGAAACTAAAGACGGTGCAATTATTTTGCCGCCTCCCGAGGAATCTGAACCTGAGCCGATACATGATGATGCAGTCATATTACCGCCTCCCGAGGAAGTCACCGAAGAACCTATTCACAATGACGCAGTTGTCTTGCCTGCCGAAGAAGAGACTCCGACAGAACCTGTTTATGACGATGCAATAGTTTTGCCGCCTCAAGAAGACGAAAAACCTACTACTCAACAATACGAAAAGAATAAAACTGTTTTCTACGATTACAATAAGGCTATATCCGAAATAGATGAAGTTTCGACTATAATCGATAAAGAATACAGAAATGTTATCAATAAGCTTATAGAAGACAATATTGTCAATTCTGAGCCTAAAAAATCGGTTGAGGATAATAAAATAAATTATGCCGAGATCGATTATTATAATGACGCTGCAAATGATGTATTAAACAATGCCGGACAAAACATTGAAGAAAATCAATCGGCAATAAATGAACAGACTCAGAGCATAAATGAGCAACAAACGCCTATCGAACAGCCGGTAAAACAGCAGGAAAGCTATCTAAATAATGCTGTGACCGAAGCCGATTCTCGCGATAAGATAGATTTGAGAGTGCATAGCACCGGTACGATAAAGTCATACAACAATAAGCATTACTATTATAGCAATCAATTAAGACTTTTACAGTGCGGTATACTTTTTGCCATTATGCTTTTGGAAATTGTAGGATGTTTTTGCTTTATAGAAGTGATGCACAATGGCATGAATATTACGCGTTTGAATCTTGCGTTGTATATAATCGCAGTAGTCATTGCCGCCTTGTTCCCAATTGTATCGTTCTTTATGGCAAGCACAAATTACTATAAACGCAAACGGATAAATTACAGTGGCAAAAGTAGCGCGATATTCTCAGTTGCAGCAACATTATTACTTTGGTTGATTATTTTCTTTGCAAATGTTTACGGTGGAATATTGATAAAAGAAATAGACGGATTCCTATCATCATTGATTATGCCTATGGTTCTTGCAACAAATGTCATTGTCAATGCCATAATATTCCATCTGTTATATAATTCCGGCAAATATAACGTAAAAGAATAAAAAATAAATATGTCGTTCACTTTGCGGATCGGCATATTTTTTATTATTGATATAAAAATTATGCACACTCAAAAAATTCGCCAGAGTGTGCATTTTTGTATTATACTGCTTTTTTCTTGCTTATTATTTTAGGCGGACATGATTTTAGTACGCAATCCTTTCCTACTATTATTTTGTCCACATCGCCCTTTGACGGGGCGGAATACATTATATCGGTCATACAATTCTCGATTATGGATCTTAAGCCTCTTGCGCCTGTTTTAAGCGCTATAGCCTTATCTGCAATAGCCTCGAGACATCCATCTTCAAAAGTAAGTTCTATGCCATCCATTTCCATGAGCTTTTTATATTGCTTTACAAGCGCATCCTTGGGTTCGCGCAGTATACGTATAAGATCGGATTTTTCCAACGGATCCAAGCTGACAGTAACCGGTATACGCCCCACAAATTCGGGAATAAGACCGTATTTGATAAGGTCGGTAGGTTGAATGGTTTCATTACTTAATTTGACCGATTCCGTCAACTGCGACCCGAAACCAAGTAATTTGTTTTGTGTTCGTTTTTCTATTATTTTATCCAAGCCCACAAAAGCCCCGCCGAAGATAAATAATATATTAGTAGTATCGATCTGAATAAATTCCTGTTGCGGATGTTTCCTGCCGCCTTGTGGAGGCACATTGGCAACAGTACTTTCCACTATTTTGAGCAATGCTTGCTGAACGCCTTCACCTGAAACATCTCGAGTTATACTTACATTTTCGCTTTTTCTGGCAATCTTATCTATTTCATCTATATAGACGATACCTCTTTCAGCTCGTTTAACATCATAATCGGCGTTCTGTATAAGTTTAAGAAGAATATTTTCTACATCTTCTCCTACATACCCTGCTTCGGTAAGCGTAGTTGCGTCTGCAACAGCAAAAGGAACATTAAGTATGCGTGACAGAGTTTGAGCAAGCAATGTTTTTCCGCTACCTGTAGGCCCCAGCATGAGTATATTTGTCTTCTTAAGTTCCATATCATCATTATATGATTGAGTAAGGTTATAATTAACGCGCTTATAATGATTGTATACAGCAACAGAAAGGAATTTTTTTGCAGATTCTTGCCCTATTATATATTCATCAAGGCGTGCCTTTATCTCCATAGGCTTAAGCAAATTGAGATCTTTTGAGGCTTCATTTTCTTTCAAATGAAATTCATTGCTGCAAATATCCGTACAGTCTTTGCAAATATAAACATTGTTCGGTCCGTGAATCAAATCAACGGTAGATTCAGGCCGACCGCAAAAGGAGCATTTTGGTCCCATATTATAATTCAAGTATTTCCCTCCTACGATCTTTTATCATATATTGCGTCTATGAGTCCATATTCAAGGGCTTCTTCCGCGCTCATGTAATTGTCTCTATCGACATCATGTTCTACTTTTTCAATCGATTGTCCGCAATTTTCGGCAAGGATCTTAATCATTTTTTCCTTTGTCCTCATGATATGTTTAGCGACGATTTCTATATCACTTGCCTGTCCCTGTGCGCCACCTAAAGGTTGATGGATCATAACTTCGCTGTTACGCAAAGCAAATCTTTTGCCTTTAGCGCCGGACGAAAGTAAAAATGCGCCCATAGAAGCAGCCATACCTACACAAACAGTACTTACATCACATTTGATATAATTCATGGTGTCGTAAATTCCCATTCCTGCTGTCACGCTTCCTCCGGGGCTGTTAATATACAAGCAAATATCTTTGTCGGCGTCTTTGCTTTCCAAATAAATCAGTTGAGCAATAACTATATTCGCCGAAGTATCATCAATTTCTCCGGACAAAAAAACTATTCTGTCTTCAAGCAATCTTGAATAGATATCATATGATCTCTCGCCTCTGTCAAGTTGCTCTACTACCATAGGTACTAATTGATTTTTGATCATAGCCGCATTCTCCTAAAATTATTTTATTTATTTTCTGTCTTTTTGGTTCTTTGGGTTTTAGGTTTTTCTTCTTTTTCCTTTAATGGTTTTTCTTCCGAAGTTGCTTCTTCTTGGCTTTCCGCTTTTTTATCGGTCTTCTTCGCTTTAGGCGCTGCCTTTGTAAAAGTATTGTTCTCGGTCAAATATTTGATAAGTTTATCCATAAGAAGTTCATTTCTTATATATTCCTCTTGACCCGTCTTTTTAATATCTTCTACAGTTAATTTAACCTTCTCGGAAAATTCCTTTATCTTATCTTCAACTTCTTGATCGGTAACATTGATTTTACCGGAATCCTTTAATTCTTTCATTAAAGCTTCGATCACCAAGCGCGTTTTTACTGTTGTGAGCGCATCATTACGACGTTCGGACTTGAATTCTTCAACATTAGAACCCATATATTTGAAGTAATCTTTGATCTTGATACCGCTATTTGATAATCTATTTGCAAAATCATTAAGTTCATAGTTGAGCTCAGTCTCGACCATGCAATCGGGTACGGTAAATTCGGCATTGGCAACGATTGCCTCTATCAAATTATTTTCTTCGGCTAACTTTGCACGATTTTTTGCAGCTTCTTTTAATTGCTTCTCGATATCTTTTTTGTAATCTGCAAAGGTTTCATACGGTCCCATTTCCTGGGCAAAATCATCATTTTCCTCAGGGATCTCTTCAACTATGCCGGAGCATACTTTTACAGTAAAGACAGCGTCTTTCCCAGCTAAATCTTTTGCATGATAATCATCGGGAAATTTTACAGTTATGTCCTTTGTTTCACCGATATTCATTCCGACAAGCTGTTCTTCAAAACCGGGAATAAATGTTTTACTGCCGATCAAAAGTTCTTGTTTTTCCGCAGAACCGCCTTCGAATTTGACTCCGTTTATTTTGCCTGTATAATCTATGGTGAGTTTGTCACCATCTTTAACAGTTCTGTCCTTGATTTCGATCTTGCGCGTATGCGCTTTTCTATCGAGCTCGATGCGAGATTTGACTTCATCCTGCTTAACAGTATACTCAACTTTTTCCAAATTAATACCTGTATAAGCGCCAAGCTTAACTTCGGGTTTTACCGTTACTTCCAAAGTAAATTTGATTTCACTTTCGTCGAACTTTTCGATATCTACTTTTGGTTCATCTACAGGATAAACATCCGCATTTTCGTCGAGTGCTTTTGAGTAAGATTTTTTAACACAATTGTTTATGGCATCATCAAAGAATACGCCTTTGCCATAATAATTCTCAATCGTTTTTCTCGGTGCATGACCTTTGCGGAATCCGGGTACATTAAATCGGTTTTTTGATCTAATGTATGCATTGTTGACTTCTTCTTCCCATTCATTAGGGGTTATCGTGAAGGTGAATTTGACTTTGCCTTCCGATTTTTCCAGTTGGTAATTCATATTACTCCTTTGCTTATAAAATATTTCATTTCGTTACGCAACGTATATGATACCACAATCAAATTCTTTTGTCAAATTCTATTGACTTATATATCGTTTTGGAATATAATAAAAATATAAAATTTACGTTAAAAAGCGAGATAATATGCCAAACGACGCTCTTAATTACTCATTTATAGCAAAAGAATTGAATGATTGTCTGCAGGGTGCACGAATAGAAAAAATATTTATGCCCAATAACAGCGAAATAATTTTCAAATGTCATAGCGGTAAAAATACTTATTTTTTATTGGCGTCGGCTTTAGCCTCATCTCCACGCATACATTTAACTCATACGCTCAAGGAAAATCCTATAACAGCCCCGTCTTTTTTGATGCATCTCAGAAAACACATAGGCAATGGTTCTATACTTGGAATATACTCTCAGCCTTATGAACGAGTGATCTTTATAGACATCCTTTGTAAAAGCGAATTTACAGAAGCAAAACGGAAAATTGTTATAGAAATAACGGGAACTTATTCCAACATAATTTTAGTGGACGAAAACAATATTATATCAGAAGCAATTAAACATATTACTCCGGATATTTCTCCAAAACGTTTGATATTACCCGGACTACCTTATACTCCTATTCCCGCGCAAGATAAGCTTTTGCCCAACGATCCGAAAATAATAGATTTACTTGCTAAATTCGAAGGTGATCGCCCGGATAAATATATTTTATCTGTCATGAGTGGAATGGCACCGGCAACTATAACCGAGTGTGTGGTCAGAGCCATCGGTAGTATAAGAAAAATATCTTGTAAAGAAGAAGCTGAAACAATTTATAAATCGTTGAATGGCATTTACAATGTAAAAAATCCATGTCTGATAAAATACAGCGGAAAGTACATTGATTTTTATACTTCGCCTTTTATTTCAGTTACGGGTGATGTCGAATATCATGAACTTTTAAGCGACTGCATGGATCTGTTTTATGAAAACAAAAACGACCACAGCGAACTCGGCGCTCAATTAAAAAGGCTGATGACTATCGTAAAAAATGCCGAGAAACGGACAAGGAAAAAACTCGAAGAGTTTGCTCTAAAAAAACTTGAATGCATGGATTATGAAAAGGATCGCATAAAAGGAGAATTGTTGACGTCAAACATTTATAGAATAAAAAAAGGCGATCCATCGATAGAAGTGGAAAATTACTACACCGGTGAGTCTATGCTGATTATGTTAGACATAAACAAGACTCCTGCAGAAAACGCACAAGCATATTATAAGAAATATAACAAAAAAAAGAGCACATTGTATGCTCTTGAAAAACAAATCAAAGATTCGCAAACAATGCTTATGCAATATGAAAATGCAATGAACTCCTTTGAATTATGCTCTACTCGATCGGATCTCGAGGATGTCGAAAACGAACTTTATCAACTGAAACTATTACAAAGAAAAGAAGCAAAAAACCGTAAAAAAATTGTTTCTGAATTTTTATCTGTTATAGTTGGCGGGTTCAAAATCGATATAGGAAAAAACAATGTTCAAAATGACAGATTATATAAAAGCGCAGATGAAAAGGATATTTGGTTACACGTTGTAGGCGCTCATGGAAGTCACGTAATAATTCACTCTTGCAATAAGATCGTACCTAATGAAATAATTGTTAATGGCGCTCAACTTGCCGCATATTACTCCAAAAGCAAAATGGCAGATAAAGTTGCAGTCGATTACACCTACGCAAAATTTGTTAAACAAATTAGTGGCGGCGGACCGGGAAGAGTTAATTACACCAATCAAAAAACCGTGTATGTTTCACCAAAAAGTATTTTGGATTTCAAAGAGCAGTAATATTAATTATGATTTTGCATCATCTTGAGAACCGTCATCAAATAAAGCATTGACAAAGCTTTCGCTATCGAAATCTTCAAGATCGTCTATTCCTTCTCCAACACCAATATATACAACGGGTACGGCAAGCTGTCCGGCAATTGAAAGCACGACTCCGCCTTTTGCTGTGCCATCTAATTTTGTTAGGATTATACCGTCTATATCTATCATTTCATCAAATACGTCAACTTGAGACACTGCATTTTGTCCTGTTGTAGCATCCAAAACAATATAATTTAAGCGCATTGCGTTGGGATATTCCCTATCTATGACACGCATAATCTTATTGAGCTCGTTCATTAGGTTCTTTTTATTGTGCAATCTACCTGCCGTATCTATGAGTAATACGTCTGTATTTTTACTTTTTGCACTTGCTATAGCATCATATACTACTGCAGCAGGATCCGCTCCTTCTGCGTGTTTTATTATGCGCACATCTGCTCTATCTGCCCATACGGTTAGCTGTTCGGCTGCAGCAGCTCTGAATGTATCTGCAGCCGCTAAAGTCACGGATTTTCCCATTTTGCGAAATTTGTTTGCGAGCTTACCTATTGCTGTGGTTTTTCCGACGCCGTTAACGCCGGCAACCATTATGACTAACGGATATGAATATTCGGGTATTTCATTTTCATCCAATAACTCGCACAAAATATATTTAAGCTCGTCTCTTACTTCTTCACGCGTTCGGATTAGTTTTTCATCGACCGCATCACGCAACCTTTCGAGAATTTCATCTGTAGCTTCTACGCCCACATCGGCAGAGATCAAAACTTCTTCAAGCTCATCATAAAAATCGTCATCTAAAGCTCCGCCCGTAAATAGTTTATTGAACGCAAATGCAATTTTATCTCTTGTTTTCTTTAAGCCTTCTTTTATCTTACTAAACAATCCCATAAGCTCTTATGCTCCTTCTGCAACGGTTTTTGCAGCTTGTTTTACTGCTTCACTTAATTTTACAGATACTATTTTGCTGACTCCGCGTTCTTCCATTGTAACGCCATAAAGATTATCCGAAAGTTCCATAGTGGGTTTTCTGTGAGTAATGACAATAAATTGCGTCTCTTCTGAAAATCTGCGGAGATATTGAGCAAATCTTGATGCATTGGCATCGTCGAGCGCCGCTTCTATTTCGTCAAGAACACAAAACGGCATAGGTTTGAGACGCAAGATTGCAAACAGTATTGCAATAGCCGTAAGAGCTCTTTCCCCGCCCGAAAGAAGCGAAATGCTTTGTAATTTTTTTTGCGGAGGTTGAGCTACGATTTCAACGCCGGCAGCAAGCGGATCTTCGTTTTCCAATAAAATCAGATCTGCATTACCGCCATCGAACAGTTCCTTAAATGTTTTTATAAAATTGATTCTTATTTGTTCGAATTGCGTAGAGAAAATTTTGATCATATCGACCGATAAATCATTTATTATTTTGACAAGATCAGCTTCTGCTTTTTCGAGATCTTGACGTTGCTCATCAAGGTTATGATATTCTTCATAAACAATTTTACATTGTTCTATTGCATCAATATTGATATTCCCTAAAGCCGATATTTGTCGTTTTATCTTATTGATCAAGGCGACACCATCGGATATATTAAAGTTTTCCGATTTATAAGCAAGGCAGCCGCTATAGTCAAGATCATACTGTTCGCGTATGTTGTTTTCCATAGATTCAATATCGGTATCGACTTTTTGCAATTGATACTCTTCGGATAGCTTGCGTTCATTAAGAGATTGCAGTAAATTCGTATATTGAGTACGTTTATTGTCTATGGTTTCGATCTCATTGACAAGATTTTTCTTATAATCAT
>CANQUR010000040.1 GCA_947627075.1 uncultured Clostridia bacterium | reverse complement strand
GATTTTCCGCCGCTCCAAAGGTACCACAAGAGGTGACCGGTAAATTTATCGTTTTCTCCGCTGTAATATATTCTGCGTACTTCGCGGTCTATATAATCGAAGTAGTCTTTGCCGCTTTTCATTACGCCGCCGCCTATATCGACCTTGGCGAACTCTCCGTCCTCGGTCATGGGTATGCAACCGTGATACAGAAGATTGTTATTGAATACCTTATACAGCGAGCCGTGAGTGATCAAAAATTCTATATGACTGCGTAATCTTTTACTGCTCGTAAAGGAAGCCGCCATGCGTTCCATAAGGTCGCTTTCATCCTCGGTGAACGCAAACGGATCTTTGGGATCGACGGTGGGGAAGTTCGTGTCGCGCAAAGGATAATCTTTGCCGTTTATGCGAACCGTTCCCTTTTCGAAATCTATCTTATCGAGCAAAATGCGAGCGTCCACGTTGTATTCGGGATGAAGCGCGGCAAGCTGTGCCTCTGCCTTGAATTGAATTATGCTTATCGCCTTGTGCATTTTTGCGGCAAGCTTCATATCTATCGGGTCGAATTTGTTTTTGTCGAAAACCTTCGGCACAAAGCAAGAGCATTCATCGTCCCCATAAGTTTGAATTGCGAATGCGCTCAATGGTCGCAGATTAATGCCGTAACCAATTTCGAGCATATCGAAATTGTTGTATGCAAAGCTTATGCGCAAAACGTTGGCTATACATGCCCAATTTCCGAGCGAAGCGCCCATCCAATTTATGTCGTGATTGCCCCATTGAAAATCCACGTTGTCGTAGTTTATAAGATAATCCATTATGTAATCGGGGTGGGGACCGCGGTCGAAAACGTCGCCGACAATATGCAATCTATCCACGGCAAGTCGGCTGATAGTCCCGCTCAATTCCTTTATGAAGCTTTCCGCCATATCCGTTTCTATAAGCGAATTAATGATTTGCGTGTAGTAATGCGCTTTGTTGGCTTCGTCGTCGGCATGCAAAAGCTCATCCATGATGTACGCAAAGCCTTTGGGAAGCTTTTTACGCACCTTGGAGCGCGTATATTTGTTGGATGTGTCCTTGCAGACGGCTATAAGCTGGAATATTACTTTGCGGCACCAATCCTCGAATCCGGGTTGCTCGCGTTTTTCGGCAAGGATCTTTTCGGGATAGTACACGAGTTGCGCAAGTTCTTCACGCTCGCTCATGGAGTTTTTGTAAAACAACCAGTCTATCTTTTCTTTAATGACGCCCGAAGCGCCCTTTAGCATATAGATAAACGCTTCGTGTTCGCCGTGTAGATCGCTGAAAAAGTATTCGGTCCCTTTTGGCAACGATAAAATTGCAGAAAGGTTTATAATTTCCACTGCCGCCGATTTGATATCGGGATATTCTTTAGACAGCAGACTCATAAATCTTTTGTCCGACATCTTTACCTCCTAAATAAGATTGTCTATGCTTTTTTGCAAAGCTGCTTTTTGTTCTTCGTATTTTGCGAGTTTGCCTCTTTCCGCTTCGATAAGGGCTTGAGGTGCTTTTTTTACGAATCCTTCGTTATTCAATTTGCCTTTTGCACGTGCTATTTCGCTTTCCACTGTTTCGAGCTCGTGTTTCAGTCGTGCAATCTCTTTCTCCTTGTCTATAAGCTCGTTCATGGGGATATAGACCTCGGCGATCGTGGAGATAACGGTCACGTTTTTGCCTTTCGGCTCGCTGTCCACAAGTTCGATACTGCTTCCGCAAGCCAATTTTTCTATATACGACATTGACGATCTTATAAGCGCCTTGTTGTTGCCGAGCGGCTTAACGAATAAAGCCGTGCGCCTCGATTGACTGACGTTCATGTCGCTGCGCATCGTACGTATATTTTTTATTACTTCCATGATCGAACGCATCTTGTTGATCTCGGCGCCGAAGGAACTGCGAATTATCCTTGCCTGCGTCAAGATGCCTGCGCCTTCGGGATACGGCGAGATCATGATGTCCTCGGCGTCCTTGTTGGGAAGAGAATTGTATATTTCGGCTGTGATGAATGGAATGATGGGGTGGGCAAGCTTGAGAGTTTCGCGCAATACATAAAGCAATACGCTTATCACATTGTCGCGTCGCTCAAGGTCGTCGCTGTAAAGCGCCGTCTTGCTGAATTCAATGTACCAATCGCAGAAGTTGTTCCAAATAAAATCGTAAATTTCGGTAGATGCAAGCCCTATTTCGTATTTATCCATAAGGCGTGTCACGCGCTTTATGCACCTGTTGAGCTCGCCGAGTATCCATTTGTCGGCAAGAGTGAGTTTGAACGAACCGATCTCTTTTATATTGCACCCGTCTGCATTCATAAGGACGAACCTTGCGGCATTCCAGATCTTGTTCATGAAGTTGCGATAGCCTTCCAGCTTTTCGCTTGACCATTTTATATCGCCGCCTGCGGATATTCCGCTGACGAGCGCTATACGAAGCGCGTCTGCACCTGTTGACTCTATGACCTCGAGGGGATCTACGCCGTTGCCGAGCGATTTACTCATCTTTCTTCCCTTGTCGTCGCGCACAATCCCGTGTATCACAACGTCCGAGAACGGTTTTTTTCCGGTGTGCTTAAGTCCCGAGAAGATCATTCTCGACACCCAAAAGCCTATTATGTCATAGCCGGTAATGAGCGTGTCGGTAGGATAGAAGTAGTCGAGAAGTTCGTTTTCTTCCGGCCAGCCCATTGTGGAAAACGGCCATAAAGCCGAGGAGAACCAAGTGTCGAGCACGTCCTCGTCTTGATGAACTTTCCCGCCGCAATGCGGGCAAACGGTTATATCCGTCATGGAAGCGGTGGCTTTGCCGCATTTTTCGCAATAAAATACGGGAATACGGTGTCCCCACCAAAGTTGACGGGAAATACACCAATCTTGCGTGTTTTCCATCCAGTGAAGATAGACCTTTTCGAATCGTTTCGGGATAAAGCGGATCTCTTTTTTCTTTACGGCGTCTATGGCGGGCTTTGCAAGTTCCTTCATTTTGACGAACCATTGCTTGGATACGATCGGTTCGATAGTGTCGTTACAACGATAGCAATGCCCGACATTGTTGAGATGGTCCTCGGTTTTGAGCAAAAATCCTTGGGCATTAAGATCGTCGAGTATCTTTTTGCGTGCCTCGTATCTGTTCATGCCTTGATAGGCTCCGGCATTTTCATTTAGAGTAGCGTCGCCGTTCATAATGTTTATGGAAGGCAAATTATGTCGTTTGCCCACTTCGAAGTCGTTGGGATCGTGCGCCGGAGTTATTTTTACAGCGCCCGTTCCGAATTCCTTTTCCACGTAATTGTCGGCGATTATGGGTATTTCGCGTCCCACCAAAGGCAATTTTATGAATTTTCCGACATATTTCTTATAGCGCAGATCGGACGGATGGACAGCCACTGCCGTATCGCCGAGCATGGTCTCGGGGCGAGTAGTGGCTATTATTATCTCTCCGCTTCCGTCAACGAGCGGATACCTGATATACCAAAGATGAGAGTCCGAGCTCTCGTGTTCGACCTCTGCGTCCGAAAGCGCCGTTTTGCAAGTGGGACACCAATTTATTATTCTGTCTCCGCGATAGATCAAGCCTTCGTTGAACATTTCCACAAAGACTTTGCGTACGGCACGACTGCAACGCTCATCCATAGTGAAAGCGCTTTTGTTCCAATCGCAACTTACGCCCATGCGCTTTTGCTGCTCGACTATTCTGCCGCCGTATTGCCTTTTCCAATCGAAGGCGCGTTCGAGAAATTTTTCGCGTCCGAGGTCTTGTTTGCTTGATCCTTCGCTTTTCAACTTTTCGACTATTTTTACTTCGGTAGCTATCGAAGCGTGATCCGTGCCGGGGAGCCATAACGTCTCATATCCCTTCATTCGTTTATATCGTACAATAGCGTCCTGCATTGTGCAGTCGAGCGCGTGTCCTATATGAAGTTGCCCCGTAATGTTCGGGGGAGGCATGACAATGGAAAATGGCTTTTTGCTCTTGTCGGGTTTGGCTTCAAAGTAGCCTTTTGCCATCCAATTTTCATAGATCCTATGTTCGAATTCCTTTGGTTCATAAGTCTTGTTCATGTTTTTAGATCCTCAAAAAGTTATATCCAAGCATAATTATAACATAAGAAAGTCAATAAAGCAACCAATATTAACAACTAAATTTGATACGGCATAGTATGGAGTATGAAAAAATATCGGAGGAAAACCATGAAAAAATTTGCAGTTTTGTTAATGTGCGCATTGCTTTTTGCTTTGCCGTTTACCGTTGTCGGTTGCAATAAGACCGACGCTCATGTCATACGACTGAACGAAGTGACTCACAGTATCTTTTATGCTCCCATGTACGTTGCGATAAACAACGGATATTTCGAAGAAGAGGGGATCAAGATCGAGCTCACTAACGGAGGCGGCGCCGATAAGGTCATGACGGCTATAGCGTCAAAGAGCGCGGATATAGGGCTTATGGGACCGGAAGCGACCATCTACTGTCACGTGGAAGGACAAAGGAATTATCCCGTGATCTTCGGGCAACTCACACAGCGCGACGGCTCGTTCCTAGTTGCCCGCACCGAGCAAAAGAACTTTCAGTGGAGCGATCTAAAAGATAAGCATATGCTTGCGGGCAGACCGGGAGGCGTACCTGCCATGACTCTACAATATGTTGTCGAGCACAAGGGCGGACTTTCCCTCGACGAACTCGATTTCGATACGGACGTGGCGTTCGACGCAATGGTAGGCGCATTCGAAGGCGATCCGAGCATAGATTATTGCACCATGTTCGAGCCAACGGCAAGCGAATTCGAACGTCTTGGCAAAGGCCACATAGTAGCTTCCGTCGGCGAGGCGTCCGGCGATGTGCCTTACACCGCGTTTTCAGCATCAAAGAGCTATTTGACCGAAAATCGTGAACTTGTAAAGAAGTTTCTGTCATGCATAATAAGAGGCTATGAGTTCATTAAGGACAGCGACAGCATGAGCGTAGCGCGTGCGCTTGAGGCGTCGTTCCCCGGGACCGATCTCGAACTTATGGCGTCGTCGGTCGAAAGATATTTGAGCATAGACGCTTGGTGCCATACGCCTGTCATGAGCGAAAGCTCGTTTATTAGGCTTGAGGAAATAATGGAAAATTCGCATAATCTCGATAGTCGAGCTGACTTTAACGTCGCTGTAGACAATAGTATCGCAAAGGAGCTTATTGGCTGAAAATCAAAATACTTTAAGAAAAAGAGGGAAACCATGGAAATACTGAAAATGGAAAACGTGAGCCTTACTTATCAGACGGTCGAAAGGGAAACCAAAGCTATCGAAAACATAAATTTGAGCATCGAGGACGGAGAGTTCATAGCTTTGGTCGGACCCTCGGGCTGTGGAAAGACGACGATCCTTTCGCTTATTTCGGGGCTTATCAAACCGAGCGGGGGCACCATAACCCTTATGGGAAAACCGGTAGATAAACCGGGTAGCGAAACGGGCTATATGCTTCAACGCGATATGCTGTTCGAATGGCGTACTATCGAAAAGAACGTGCTCATCGGACCGGAGATACGACGCACCTTGAATGATGAAGCAAAAAGAGACGCCGAAGAACTCTTGAAAAAGTACGGTTTGTGGGAGTTTCGCAATCATTATCCCGGGCAACTTTCGGGCGGAATGCGTCAGCGCGCGGCACTCATACGCACATTGGCGCTCAAGCCCAAGCTGTTATTGCTCGACGAACCTTTTTCGGCGCTCGACTTCCAAACGCGTTTGAGTGTGTGCAATGACGTTTACGACATCATAAAGACAGAAAAAAAGACTGCCTTGCTCGTCACGCACGACATATCCGAGGCGGTGAGCCTTGCGGATAGAATAGTGGTATTGAGCGGTCGACCGGCAACCGTAAAGAAAACGTTTACGATCGATATAGACGCACCTACACCGCTCAAACGTCGCGAAAGAAGCGAGTTCGGAAAGTGGTTCGATATAATTTGGAAGGAAGTCAGCGTATGAAAAAACAAAAGAGCGAACACGAATTGTTCATGGCGAAAAACAAATATAAAAGAATACAAACAATAGTCGTTCAAGTTCTCATATTGGTTCTGTTTATAGGAATTTGGGAGCTTGCGGCGCAGCTCGGATGGATAGACAGCTTCATAATGTCCTCTCCGTCGAGGATAGTAAAAATGTTGGGCGAACTAGGGAAACAGGACCTTTGGATACACATAGGCACGACGCTTTACGAATGCGTGATAGGCTTTGTCATCTCTACGGCGCTTGGTTGCGTCATTGCCGTTGTGTTGTGGTGGTCGGATTTTTTGAGGCGGGTGCTCGAACCGTATATAGTCGTTTTGAACAGTTTGCCGAAAATAGCTTTGGGACCTATAATAATCATATGGGTAGGAGCGGGCGCAAAGGCTATAGTTATGATGACAGTACTCATATGTATAATCGTCACAATAATAAGCGCACTTGGCGGACTTATGGCAACGGACGAAGGAAAAGTACTCTTGCTCCGATCTATGGGCGCGAGCAAGTGGCAAATACTTGTCAAGCTCGTCTTGCCGGGCAGTATACCTACGCTACTATCCGTCTTAAAGATAAATGTAGGACTTGCTTGGGTAGGCACGATCATGGGCGAATACCTCGTTTCGGGGGCAGGGCTCGGATACCTTATAATTTACGGCGGGCAAGTTTTCAAGCTCGATCTTGTCATGACCTCGACCGTCATACTATGCTTTCTTGCCGCCGTTATGTACTTTGCGGTTGCGCTTATCGAGAAGTTTTTCAAAAGACGGTCGTTTTAGCGCGATCACCGAAGCTATGACATAAATGAAGCCAAACAGACCGATTATCGGATAGAGATAGGCGACGACATTCGCAAATCCGAAATTGCCTACCGTCAAGCCGAGCAAGAGCGAAGCGATCACGGCGAATTTCTTTCCGGTGAGCGGAGCAAGCCAAGACGAAAGTCCGTTCATGGCTGTCATCATGGTGGTGAATATCGAGGTGGCGACGGCGCCGACCGCAACGTAATAGAGCGCCTTATCGGTGCCGGAGGCTATGGAAACGAGGGGCATATCGGACCCACTTGTGTTTGATCCGTTGAGCGTAAGGATGATAATAAGCATAAGAGCAGTCATTATAACGGCGGCAATGGCGGAAGCCCAAAACACTGTTTTGGGCTTTTCGTCTACCGTAGTAAGGACTGTGCTTGCAAGCATTATGTTCATGCAAATATATAATGCCGAATAGGGCAAGTCTGGCGGCGTTAAGCACGGTGCCTCGATGGGCGACGAAATGTTGAAACCGCACACGAGCACAATAAACAAAATAATAAAAGGGACTATAAAGCTGTTGCCCTTCAAGAGTCCGCTTAAACCTTTTGCCACGATCACGGCACACAAGGCCCCGCTTATTATCGAGTAGGCAGGTGATATGGGCAGTATGGTATCAAGCAAGCTGTCCATGCCCGAAAGCATACCGGAAAGCACTATCAAACTGTTCAAAAGCAATATTATGTCTATCATAACATGTGCTTTGCCGAACATTTTTTGATTTACTTCGCCGAAATCTTTGCCCTTGAAGGTGCGTCCTATCGTACAAAAAAGGTAGCATAGGACAAAGATCCCCACGCCCACAATAGGAGCAATAATCGGCGAAATTTTATCTCCGAAAAAGGTTGAGATCTCTTTGCCGGAAGCAAAGCCGGCGCCTATTATCGTGCCTACTATAAGCATGGCGAGCGAAAAGGTTTTTTTCATATAAAAAACTATATTTCGGTGACGCTCTCATTATGACAAATTTTGGCATTTATTATTTGACTAATAGGCATACTATAGACGTGACGAATAAATTTTTCAAGGGTGCGGCAATGCTTGCGGCGCTCGGAATTATAGGCAAGCTGATAGGAATGATGTACAGACTTCCGCTGACCAATATTTTGGGCGCGGAAGGCATGGGACTTTATCAAATGATCTTTCCCGTATATTCGCTGATACTTGCCTTGATATGCGGAGGTTTGCCTTCGGCGATAAGCAAAACGGTCAGCGAGTCCGTAGCCTTGGATAGAGCCGAGGAGGCGAAGCAAGCATTGCTATGCAGCCTTACGGCGGTAGTTATCGTGGGAACGCTCATTTCCGTTGCGACTTTGGCGCTAAAAGACGTTATAGCGCAATTACAAGGCAATCCGAAGGCGAGCGTGGCATATGTCGCAATAGCTCCGGCTATTATGCTTTCGGGCATGATCGCGTGCTTTCGCGGATACTTTCAAGGCAAGCAAAATCTTTTGCCGAGCGGGATAAGTCAAATCGTCGAGCAGACGATAAAGGCAATGGCGGGACTTTTTTTCGCGGCGATATTTTTGAAAAGAGGCGTCGAATACGGGGTGTTCGGTGCGGCACTTGGCGTATCGATAAGCGAGGCGTTCGCGCTTGTCTATCTTGCGCTTCGATATGTCGTAAGCACAAAAAAGGGGGAACGAGCGTCGAGCTCGGTTTTTATGCCCGACCTTCAAAGTCAAAACGCTTTTATGACCGAAGCGGCGGCAGACGTAGCAGTTTTGCCCAAAGGGAAAGGCAATGTCGCAATGATCGGACGCATATTTTCAATAGCTGTGCCTATCACGTTGGGTGCGCTCGTGCTGCCTATAAGTCAAGTGGCGGATAGCTTTTTGATAGTCAATTTGCTCGTCAAGGGAGGAACGAGCGTCGAGCTCGCGACATCGCAATTCGGACTCATAAGCGGACCGGTCGGATCTTTGTTGAATATGCCGAGCGTGATCACGGCGGCGATCGCGACTTCATTGCTTCCGGCGGTAGCCGAAAGAAAAAGCAAGGGACAGAAAACGGATACGCTTGCCGACGAAAAGAACGGCGTCTTTTTAGCGGTAATACTTCCATGTGTTATCGTATTGTCTTTTGCGCCCGAACCGTTATTGAGAATTTTGTATTCCAAGGGTTTGTCGGATGCGGAAATAGACACGGCGGCGCTGATTCTTCGAGTCGAGAGCATAGATATATTGACGCTCGGAATGATACAACTCGATTCCGCGTTGCTTCAAGGCGTAGGCAAAGTCGGACTGCCCGTAATAAATCTCATGTTCGGTGCAGTGATAAAGGTCGCGGCAAACATTGTGCTTTTACCGTTGATCGGGATAATCGGGGCGGCGATAGGCAATGTGCTGTTTTATGCCGTGACTTGCACGCTCGACTCGATATGTGCAAAAAAATATTGCGGAGCATTTATAAATCGCAGAAAAGCGTTAAAGATACTGTTATGCTCGCTTGCATTTGCGGGAATATTTATGTTATATCCGCTCGCAGCGTCGTTTATGCCTCGGGTTTGGGCGCTCATAGTCGTCGCGTTGACGGCGGGAGCGGTATATTTGCTGTTAATATTCAAAACAAAATGCATTTTGTTGCGCGAAATACTGTCTTAAATGTTGATTTTGTCGAATAAATGTTGTATAATAAGTATGAATGATTTTGTCTGCAAGAATTTGCGGATGTACTATATATTGTAGTTACAAGAAGGTTAAAAATGCTTGACGTCAAATTTATAGCGGAAAATGCGGAAGAAATAAAGGAGATCATGTCGCATCGCAGCGGAAGCTATGATGTGGACAAGGTCAAAAGCTTGTATTTTAAGCGTAAGGAGCTTTTGATCGAGACCGAACAGCGCAAGGCAAAGCGCAACCGTGTCAGTGATGAAATAGCGTCTATAAAAAAGAACAGAGGTGATGCCTCGTCGCTCATAGCCGAAATGAAGGAACTTGGAGAGGAGATAAAAAAGCTCGATGACGAGCTTGCGACTATCGAACCGGAATTGCGGGAAGCCGTTATGTCCATACCCAACATTCCCCATTCCAGCGTACCTATCGGTAAGGATGAAAACGACAATGTGGAGATTCGTCGCTACGGAGAACCGCGCAAAGCGGATTTCCCGCTCAAGCCTCATTGGGAAATAGGTGCGGATCTCAAAATCCTCGATCAACCTACAGCAGCCAAGATCACGGGCACGCGCTTTACCGTTTATCGCGGTTTGGGAGCAAGGCTCGAACGCGCGATCGCTAATTTCATGCTCGACTGCCATACTCAAAACGGCTACACCGAAATTTTGCCGCCGTTTATGGTCAATCGCGACAGTATGTACGGCACGGGACAACTCCCCAAGTTCGAGGAGGACGCCTTTTCGATAAAGAACAACGGTTATTTTCTTGTTCCGACAGCCGAAGTACCCGTAACGAATATGCATAGGGGCGAGGTGCTCAACGAAAAGGATCTGCCCATTAAATATTGCGCGTATACGGCGTGCTTCCGTGCCGAAGCGGGTAGCGCAGGCAGAGACACGCGCGGACTTATACGTCAGCATCAATTCAATAAGATCGAACTTGTCAAATTCGTTAGACCGGAAAACAGCCTCGACGAGTTGGAATCGCTCACGCATGACGCCGAGAGCATTCTGATTAAGCTCGGATTGCCGTATAGGGTGGTATGCCTTTGCACGGGCGACACGGGCTTTTCTTCGGGCAAGACTTACGATATAGAAGTATGGATGCCCAGCTACAACAGATATGTGGAAATATCTTCATGTTCCGACTTTTTCGACTATCAGGCAAGGCGCATGAATATAAAATACAAAAGCGAAAAGGGCACAGCTTTCGTGCATACGCTTAACGGAAGCGGACTCGCCGTGGGCAGGACGACTGCCGCCGTATTGGAAAATTACCAAAACAGCGACGGTTCGGTCACCGTTCCCGATGTGCTCGTACCTTACATGAGGACGGATATAATAAGATAATGATATTAAATGCAATAGTCAAAGGAGTAAAGGTCGTCGTCGATGCCATTGCCAAGGCTGTGGCGTGGCTTTTGATCGCCTTGGGGCTTTGGGTGCCGCTGTTATACAGCTTGATATTTTTGATAGTCGTGGTGGCATTCACCGATGTGCCGCTCGAGTCTACGGGCACGCTGTATTTTCTCGGGTTGTTCCTTTCGTTTATAGGAGCGTTGTGGTTCAGCCTTGTGAACAGCGCAAGAAAAGCCAAAAATCGCAAACACAAAAAGAATACGACGAATGTTTCGGATGTAAAAAAGAAAAAGAGGGACGATGAAGAACAGCCCGAAGATCCACCCGAGATAAAAAGCGATATTACCTACAATTTGGATGACACACAAACGGATTTGAACGATATAAAGATGAAAGACAGAAACGATACACCTCAATTTAACGAACCTTATGGTCAAGACTATGGGAATACCGACAACGGATCCCCACGTAATTGGATCGAAGAACAAAGACAAAACGGATATGTGCCGAGCGCTCCCGCATTTGAACCGTACGGAAATCCGCAAGGCAATGTGCGTTCTACATACGATCAAGACAAAGCAAAAAATTGGTTGAGCGAAAATCCCTACAATAAGCCCGATCGATCTGCATATCCTCCGCAACAGGATACGAATTGGTTGCACCAAGCCGAGCAACGCTATGAGCCTCGCAAAGGTCCGACTTTCGAGCCTTATAATACGGAGCCGAAAAATACCGAGCCTCGAAGGAAGCCGACATTTGAGCCTTATAATACGAGCTTAAAGCCAAACGACGATGTATCTTTAGGGCAAAACGATAGCTTCGGAGGCTTTTCGTCTCGTCGCAGAGCGTCGTTCGATTCGTATAACAGTGAGCCGAAAACGCAGTTTGAACAGAATTACGACTCCGAACCGCCGAAAAAGAATTGGATCCAAGAGGAGCGACAAAAGTA
>CANQUR010000039.1 GCA_947627075.1 uncultured Clostridia bacterium | reverse complement strand
AACGGAAAACAAAGAATAAAGAATGCCGCACAACTCGGCACCGAGGGAGCGTAGCGACCGCCTCTCCACCCCAAAACGTATGTAATTCATAAGGTGGACAGGGGTGGGCGAACCAAAATTTTTGCGAATGCAAAAATCTGGTTCGTGGTCGCCAAGTAGGAAGATAGTCTCAACGTATAACGAGACTATGGCGACCGAGGGAGTGAAGAAGACAACGCCGCAAAAGTGCGAGCCTTTGCTTGGCAAAGCGAGTAAACATGCGGCAGATGACTTCGAACGACCGATATCCACCCAAAACATTTGCAATTCATATCGTGGACAGGGGTAGGACCAATCAATAATTTATACAACCAAAAAAAGCATGACGTCGTGAGGACATCATGCTTTTGTCGTTCATGGAACGAGTATGGTAAAAAGTTTTCTAATTTACACTGTACAAGAAGTCTATCGTTATCTCGAAATATTTCGCAATGGCTACCAAATTGTCAAGATCAGGCTCTCGGCTACCGATCTCCCAAAAACTTATCGTCTGATTGCAAACATGAAGTATCTGTCCTAATTGTTGTTGGGTGAGCTTTCCAATCTCAACTCTTTTAATCGTTTGCCAAAGGTATTGTTTTTCATACGAAGGCATGTTACAAAAAATGTAAAATTTGCTTGACTTCCTATATTTTGTAGGATATAATGCAGATATATGGAGGTTATATGACAAAAATAGCAGACGTCATAAAATACGAGGGAGATAATACCACGTTTATTTGGAAGCACCCTTGCGAAGATTTCAACTCGCTCACTCAGCTTATAGTCCACGAGTCGCAAGAGGCCATATTCTTTATGAACGGTCAGGCACTCGATTTGTTTGGTGCGGGGCGATATACTCTCGAAACGCAAAATATTCCGCTCATCGGAAAAGTTTTGAATCGTACGACTAACGATCAAACGCCGTTTCACTGTGAAGTTTACTTTATCAACAAGACAGAGCAAATGTCAATCAAATGGGGTACGGATTCAAAAGTTCAATATATGGAGCCGACATACAACTTTCCCATATCGATAGGCGCAAACGGCGAAATGAGTTTGAGAGCGGACGATTCTCGCAAATTGTTACTAAAATTAGTCGGTACGGAAAGTTATCTTGATCAGCAAAAACTTGTCGGCTTTTTCAGAGCCTTTTTGATGACGAGAATAAAGACCTATATGGCGCAAGTAATAAAGGCGAAGAAGATAAATATCTTCGAGATCGATGAGAATCTTACCATGTTTTCGGACGAGATAAAGAACTTGCTTGTAGGTGACTTTGCCGAATACGGAGTTGCGCTCGAACAATTCTTCGTCACCGCAATAGCAAAGCCTGACGGCGACAGACAGTATGAAAAATTTAAGGAACTCCACTTCCGTCAATACGCGGACATTGCCGAAGCAAAACTCCGCCAACAGACAGATATAATTTACGCACAGACCGACGCTCAAAAGACTATCATTGCCTCGCAGGCTTTGGCTACAAAGCGAGCGCAGGAAGGCTATACGTATCAACAAGAGCGGGGATTTGACGTTGCGGAAAAGGTCGCAGAAAACGAAGCCGTAGGGCAGTTCACCAATATGGGCGTAGGACTCGGCACTATGGCAGGCGTTGGCGGCGCAGTCGCAGGAATGGTAGGCGGCACAATGAAAGATGCTGTGACCGAATCGACGGCTCCAAAAGTACAAAAGTGTAGCAGTTGCGGAGCAATACTCACTCTCGGAGCAAAGTTCTGTCCCGAGTGTGGCGCAAAGGTCGTTTCCGTTTGCCCCAAATGTGGCACACCGACGAGCGGAACCAAGTTTTGTCCCGAGTGCGGCGAAAAATTATAAGGAGGAGCTATGAAAAAGAAATTTTGGGTCTATGCGGCTTGTTGGGCTTTGATGCTTGCTTTGTTCAATATAATAGTTTTCGTTACGCCTAATGAAATAGGCGGAGTAAGCAAATTTACGGGCGGATTTTGGGTAGGATACGGCTTTGCCATAGCCGCATTTATAGGTCAGCTGATTTGCGCTTTCTTCGCATTGAAAGAGACGGAGTACAGAAAGGTTTTCTATAATATTCCGCTTATAGGTATAAGTTACGGCGCATTGGTAGCTACAGTGGTCATAAGCATAATTTTTATGGCTGTGCCGCAAATCCCCGCTTGGATAGCGGCTATTGTTTGTAGCGTCGTTTTGGCGTTCAGCGTTATAGCCGTTGTCAAAGCAAAAGTCGCCGCAGAGGTCGTATCTAATATTGATGAAAAGATAGCGGTCAAAACTGCTTTTATTAAGGAGCTTACCGCTCGCGCTAATGTTGTTATGACTAACGCGACTACTTCAGAACTCAAAGCGGAAGCAAAACGAGTCTACGGGGCGTTACGATATAGCGACCCTATGTCAAGTGAAAAACTTACTGCCATAGAAAGCGAAATAGTTTCAAAGTTCGATGAGTTCGAGCAAAATGTAAATTCCACTTCGGCAAACGAAGTCATTGCACTCATCAATAAAAGAGCGGCTTTATGCAAGCTATTGAAAAAGTAATTTTTGAGGACAAAATTTTGATTTTGAAGCAATGACAAAAAGAGCAAATAAAATAAAAGATGGAATGGAAATATATCAATTATTCTAATTCATGGCTTTTGAATTGGAGACTTGGAGTAAAGGTGAACGATTACTTTCGGTAAATATTTCAAAAATGAATTAAATAAATATTTAGGGGAAAGAAATGGCTGTTTTCAAATGTAAAATGTGCGGTGCACCGTTAAATATCGAAGATGGTAAATCGATAGTCGAGTGTGAGTATTGCGGAACCAAGCAAACTTTACCGAGGCTTGACGATGAGAAAAGATCAAATCTTTACGACCGAGCAAATCATTTCAGACGGAATAACGATTTTGACAAGGCAGAAGCTATATATGAGAAGATTTTGGAAGATGATAATACCGATGCAGAAGCGTATTGGTCACTTGTATTGTGTCACTATGGTATCGAATATGTCGAAGATCCGAAGACGCATAAGCGAATTCCGACTGTAAATCGAGCTCAATATTCGTCTGTTCTTGCCGACGAAAATTACAGATTGGCATTACAGTATGCAGACGAATATCAAAAAGCCATCTATGAAGATGAGGCAAAGCAAATAGATGCGATACTCAAAGGGATACTTTCTATTTCTCGATCGGAAGAACCATTCGATGTCTTTATTTGCTATAAAGAGACAGATAGTAGTGGGAAACGTACTTATGATTCAGTGCTTGCAAACGAAATATATCATCAACTTACCAACGAGGGTTTCAAAGTTTTTTTTGCCAAAATAACGCTCGAGAATAAACTCGGTTCTGCTTATGAGCCGTACATATTTGCGGCACTGAATTCTGCAAAAGTTATGATTGTGCTTGGTACAAAAGCTGAATATTTCAATGCACCTTGGGTCAAAAACGAGTGGAGTCGTTTTCTCGCACTGATGAGGAATGGCGCGGACAAAGTGTTGATACCGGCTTTTAAGGACATGGATCCGTACGATCTGCCCGAAGAATTTTCGCATTTACAGGCGCAAGATATGAGCAAGCTCGGCTTTATGCAGGATATAATCCACGGTATAAAGAAAATACTCGAAAAGGATTCCAAGCAGACTACCGTCATAAATAATTTTTCATCGCAATCTAATAGTTCTGCACTATTAAAACGCATGTTTATATTCCTTGAAGACGGTGACTTTGTAAGTACAAATGATTATGCCGAAAAAGTCCTTGACATTGATCCCGAGAATGCTGAGGCATATCTCGGAAAATTACTTGCCGAACTTAAAATAACGGATCGCAAGGATTTATCAGAATGTGAAGAGCCAATAAATCAATCGAACAACTTTCAAAAGGCTTATCGCTTTGGTAATGAAAAACTTCGTAATGAGTTAAAGACCGCAAGCGAATTGAATAAGCAGAATATCGAAGAAACTCGCCTTAAAAGAACGTATGAGAAAGGTCTTGCTGTAATGAATTCTGCAAGCGTATCCCAGCATTTTCTTGATGCCGCAAAGATTTTCGCAAGTATTACGGGCTTTAAAGACAGTGATATTCTTTGTCGTAAGTGCCAAGATGAAGCACAAATCGCATCAAAAAACGAAAAGTACAACGAAGGGTGTAACTTTTTATCAAGTTCGCAAATAGGTCATATTCAAAAAGCAATAGAGATTTTTGAGGAATTATCCGGTTGGAAAGATTCAACTCAAAAAGTTTACGAGTGTCATGAAAAAATAGAGAAAATAAAGGCGAAAGCGGAAGAAGAACGTCTCAAAGCAGAACGAATGAAAAAAACTAACATTTTGATAGGCGCAATATTGGCGGCGGTGGTTGTCATCATAATAATAGCAGTTGTTATTGCAAACTCAATTTCGATTATCAATGATAAAAAAGAACGAAACGGACTTTTAATTATGGTTTCAGGAGACGAGTCTTACTGCATAGTGACGGGCATTGAAGATCAAAGTTTGAGCGAGATAATTATACCCGATACATATAAAGGTTTGCCCGTAACGGAAATTAAAGGCGAAGCATTCGCTAATTGCAGCGGATTGACAAGCGTAACGATAGGAGAAAATGTACGGACTATAGGCAAGTATGCGTTTGAGAATTGTATCGGACTAAGGGGAGAATTAAAGATACCTAACAAAGTAACTTCGATAGGTGAATATGCGTTCCATTGGTGCAGCGGACTTACAAATGTAACGATAGGTTCGAACGTAAAAACGATAGACGATAAGGCGTTCAGTGGTTGCAGAGGACTTACAAGCGTAACGATAGGAGAAAATTTACAGACGATAGGCGAGTATGCGTTCGAGAATTGCAGCAGACTTACAAGCGTAATATTTAAAAATCAAAAGGGCTGGCAAGTTTCAATATACAAAGATATGACTGCTTCTAAGTCATTAGATTTAGGCATTCCCGAGCAAAATGCCGAATATCTTAAATCAACTTATTATTATTACTATTGGACTCGAGAAACATAATGAGCAAAGAAGAATATGTAACATTTTATAAGTATATGTCCCTAGAGCATGCCGTCGATACGATAGAAAAGGGACAATTATATCTTAATGACGGAAAGGACTTTAACGATCCTTTTGAAAATACAGTTCGCAACAACAAAAAAAGGTTACACATCTTGTGCTTAACAAGCGGCTTTCAAAAAATGCTTATGTGGTCGCATTATGCGGATTCACATAAAGGTATATGTTTAACAGTAGAGGTGCCTAAAAGCTTAGTTTATAATATTTGTTATACAACAGAACGGCCATTAGAAAATAGCAACTTAGATGAAATAATCAATAGAAGTATAACAGCTATGAAAATGGTTAAGAAGCCTCCTAAAATTCTTACTGAAAATTATTCATCATTGAGTGACTATAAAAAAATAGCTTACATAAAAAGCAAAGAGTGGAGTTACGAAAAAGAATTTAGAATTGTTCTTGACGACAGAGACGTCAAAAAAATGCTTAACAAAGAGATTAATATAAATGGCGAAGTCAAGAAAATGCTTTTTGAAAACCCTACAAATGGTGTTAAAAAGTTGTTCATGAACGTAAATATTACAAATGTTTATTTAGGAGTCGGTTTCATAAATGATTATCAGAAGAAAGAAGAGGAACTAAAAGCACAAGAACAAATAATAAGAGCGTGCGAACGTAAAGGTATACCAACTAAACAAATGGAACTATCCGATACAAAGTACGAATTGCGAGTAGCGAAAAGACAATATATATTAAGTTAAAAAAAGGTAAAAAGCAAAAAAGTGAAGTATTACAAGGTGGCACAGATAATTACAGTAAACAAAAAGGACGAACCGAAATCAAACGGTTCGTCCTTTGGTTATTGGGTTTTGGTTATTCCTCTACGTTATATCGTCCGGAAGAATACAGCACATGGAAGATTATTGCGTTTACTATTACGTTGGTGGAGAGGACAATGGGCATTATCAGCGAGGAGAGATAGTTGTCGATGTTTCCTACCAGCAAGCCGCCGTAGATATTGGCAAAGACGACGATCAATATCAGCAATATAGTCGCCGCTATGGAGAATAGCGCGCTACTCTTGCCGCTGTAATTTATCCGCTTTCGGTGGTAATAGTCGGTGCTTGCCATAATAAACGAGATGATAGGCAAGAGAGCCGCCAGAACCACTGCGCCGATATAGACTCCGATACTTACTTTGCTAATGTTCATGGAGTTGTGAACGACCTCGATGAGGTAGAAACACAAAACTATTTCGAGGAGCATTACGCCGAAGAGTATTCCGCACTGCAACAGCCTGAGTTGATTGCTGTAAAAGTAATGTTTGTTGTTGTAAGCGCGTATCGCTTTGGCGTTATGAGTTCGGACATCAATATTTTCGCCCGTTTCCGAAGCGAGTTTCTTGGTCAAGGCGACTGCCTCGTCCTCGTGCGGAGTAAATTTGCGTTCCGTCGGAGGCGGGGGAGTGGGTTCGTCATGAGGCTCGTCGGGCGCGGGTCGGAAGTATTCCGTCGTTACATACGGGTTTTCCGCCTTGTAATAGTCGACGGGCTTTGTGACCACGTTGTCTTGGATCATGGAATTGATAACGCCTCGGTATTCCTTATCTATTATAGCGGAATTTTCGTCCACCTCGGGCAGGTTGCGCTTGTAGCTGTAGAACACGGTGCTGTTTTCCGTGACGGGTTCGCGCGTGATCCTGCGGATGGGCGTTTCGTCGTCAATAAGCTCGTCCGCAATGTCTGTTTGAGGGGCGGGGGAGACTTCCGAAGCGGCGATCTCGTCGTCCTCTTCAAACTCTTCGTCCTCGTCGGTGAAGTAATCGTTTATGTCTATGCTGTCCGCACGGTCAGGCTCGTAGTTCGCATTGCCCACGTTGGTGAGATAGCTCTCTCGCTCCTGATCTTCGTACAACTTGTCGATGATCTCCGCGGCGGCGTCGCCGACAACAGGTTCGTCCGCAATGAGATTTTGCTCGGCGGCGGAAAGAGGCAAGTCCTCCTCGGGTTCGATCGCCGCTATTTCGTCCTCTTCGGACTCAGGCTCGATCGGCTCATCTTCGAGGTCGTCAATATCGTCTTCCTCGTCCTCATCTTCATCATCATCTTCTTCGTCGTATTCGTCCTCATCCTCGTCGGAAACGGTTTCTTCGTCCTCTTCGGGCGTTTCATCCTTAGCAAGTTCATCGTCGTATGCGAATTCATCTTGTTGCGAGCCGAACTCTTCCTGCTCTGGCTCTTGTTCCGCCTCAATGGACGTTTCGGGAGTGATTATGTCGTCGTCGTAGGCGAGAAGTTCATCAAAAACGTCCTCGACGAAGTAGGTGATAGGCGGTTCCGCCTCGGTCTCCAGTTCCTCTGTGAGCTGTTCTGCGGGTTCCTCGATGGGCTGTTCGTCCGTCTGTGCAAGCTCGTCTTGAGGCGACATTTCGTCCACGGCGGCAACTTCTTCTTCGGGTTCGGCGGAGGCTTGTCCCTCGTCGATCTCGTCGTAGACCTCATTCTCTTGGACGACCTCGTCTTCGGCAGAATTGTCGGTAATGTCATCATAACTATCCGCAGAATAATCGTCGTCCGATATGAGTTTGTTTATGACGTCGCGAGAATAGTCCCAATCGCTCTTGTTCCTCAAAAACAATTCTCGACCCATATCGGTGAGGGTAAAGTATTTTTTTCGGCCTCCGATCGATTTGGAACCCCAATATGATTTGACGAACCCCTGAACCTCCAAACGCTTTAAGCAGCTGTAAAGGGTAGGTTGTTTGATCACATACTGACCGTCGCTTTTATGCTCGATTTCCTTAATAATGTCGTAGCCGTATCTGTCACCGGCTTGCAAGGCTTTAAGGATAATTGTGTCAATATGTCCTCTGATCAAATCACTGTTTATAGAGTTGATAGCTTCGTTCTGATCCACATTAACCTCGTCAGCAACTTTTATTCCATTTGATTATACAATAAACCAATGAATTTTGTCAAATATTTATATTATGTCGGACATAAAAAATTAAAATTTATGGTGAAAAACTACTATGACAGACATAATGAGACAAATTTCGCGTTTTACTCGTCGTCAGAATGGGGCGCGTCGTCTCTCAATTTTACCGACCTCGCGGCGCGTCGTTTGATATCGTCGCTCGTCGCGGCGTAATGGCGTCTCGTCGTGTTTATGTCCTTATGTCCGAGAACTGCGGCGACTACGTAAATGTCCTGCGTGTTGCGATACAGCTCCGTACCGAACGTACTTCTGAGTTTGTGTGGCGTGATATGCTTGGTCGGGGTAACATGTTTGGCGTACTTTTTTACAAGATTTTCTACCGCTCGGACGGATATCCGCTTTCCTTGCATGGAGTAAAACATGGCGGATCCGTCGGCTATCTTCACGCCGAAAGGAGTTTTTGCGTCGATCTGATCCTGTTGCCAAGCGCAATAATTTTTCAGCGCGGTCGCAATCTCATCGGTAAAGTAGAGGCGCGTTTCATTGCCGCCTTTACGTCTTACTCTGAAACTGTTCGAGCCGAAATCGAAGTCGTCGATATTCAATCCGACAAGCTCCGAAATTCGTATGCCCGTACCGAGGAACAAAGTCAAAATAGCCGCGTCACGAGGGCGTGTTATCTCATGATAGGCGTTTTCGCGCTTACTTATGTCAGACAGAACTTGGGCGTCAACGCGGTCAAGCAATTCAACGACCTCATCCGAGTCGAGGCGAATGATCTCTTTTTCGTATTTTTTGGGCAAATCGACTTTTGTGCAGATATTACACGACAGCTTGTCTTTGTTGTAAAAATACTTGAAAAACGACCTCAATGAACAAAGTTTTCTTTCTTTTGCACGATTTTCGCAATGGTATTCTTTGCCCTTAAATTCATAGGATGATAGGTAATCTAAGTAAAATTCTATGTCGACGGCTTTCAACTTTTCGAGGTCTGCAAGCTCGATCTCATTCGGTTGCAATGACCTGAAAACTTCTTTTGACAGATAGTCGTAAAAGATCCTCAAATCATAGACATAATTGAGGCGCGTCAACGTGGATGTGCGTGATTGGATCCCGACAATAAATTCTCGGACATAATGCGGCAATTCCTCGCAGATCTCCTTTATACGTTCGAGGTTCCGTTTATCACGTTGTTTGTAGAAGTCATCCATACGATAATTATACCATTAAAACCATAAATAATCAACTCAAAAACGGCTCGCAATGTGTTTCCATTAACAAAAATAATTTCTCACTTGTTACGACTTGTCGTCGACAGATTTTGTATTTAAAAAAGCCATTTACGAGCCGTAGGACAGAATAAAATAATTTTGGACAAAAAATTTCGGTCAAGAAAACAAAATTCTGTTTGAGAAGTTCCAATCAGGAAAAAGTTGGTTAGAGGTTCGATAAAAATCAAACGATTTTAGCAATTCTGATTTAGGCAACGCTCGCCGATAATTTTCTAATTTTCCGAAAAGTTGTTTGGGATAATCAGATGTCGGCTTGCTAAAAAAACAATAAGGAAGTTTTCTGATTATTTGCGTAAACCTAATTTTATGTAGCCAATTAAATTGGTTTGTCATAAGCCACAAAGAATTTTTTGATAAATGTTTTTGTGTAATAAGATTTTGTTTATGTAGCAAACGTCCGTCTGATTGATAATTATGGATAAAGAATATCAATTAGTCCTTTTGCCCCTTAAAATAGCCCTATTTCTTCGTAAAAGCTGTCTTTTGCGCATAGTTTAAGTGGAGGTATCTTTCTTGCCTCGGTAGAAGTAAACCGTCATCTTGTCGTTGTCTTTTACCTGCTCTATTCCGTCCTTGAACTCGCTCGAGGCGAACTCTTCATCGCTCAAATAGCCGATTACCTTGTTCTTGAACGCCAAATTCCGTGTATGGTAAAATCGCTTGGCGTTGTAATCAATATTACCCTCTTTCGTTATGTACTTTACAAGATAGTTTGCAACTCTCAAATTATTGTTGTCAGGCGGAATAACCGCCACCGTTGAAAATCCGTACTTCCAATCGGTGACATTAAATACAGGGTCACCGAACTTTGTCGTAATTAACTTCCCTGTTTTAGCGTTAGTTGCAGGCGTTAACGTCCAGCTTATGTCTGACATAAGCGCGTGAAAATGTAAAGCTCCACTTGTCGGGTGTCGTTCGGGAGTCGCTAATATCTTGCAATCTTTATTCTTTCTTTTACAGTACCTTTCGAACTCGCTCCATAAATGCTTGACTGCTATATCGTCGCTTCTGTCTACAAATTTCTGGTCAAACGTAAAAGTCGAGAAGTATTGCCAATCATTAGCAAGAACATATCCGTACATAGTATCTTTACTTCTTTTAGAACTACTTTTTATACTGGACTGAATGTCCGTTATATCGAAGCCGTCCACCGGAACCCAATAAGGACCCTGCTTGATCATCTTCCTTACTCTATCAACCGACGGCAAATTACCGGCTTCATACATGTAGTCAAAACCGTTCTTATAGCGAAGAATTTCATAGCTACCGTCAGGAAAGCTATTGATCACTACATTAGCTTTTTCCCACTTCCTATACGGTTTGCCTTGAGCTTTTTGACACTCTGAAAAGTCGGGACAGAACTTACATTTTTCGCCTTGAAACATGCAAGGAAAAGAAGTAGCCATAATTTGCTCCTTTTTGTGAGTTAAGTGTTGCCATTATCGAGTAAGGCAACACGATTTGCATTTGTTCTTCCGCTTACAGCGGAAGAACCTGCCCGCGGGGTGACCCCACGCGTGGGTCCCCCCTTTCGGGCGTTCGTCGAAACAGTATCAAAGCGGTATAAACCACTTTACGATAGTCCAACCCATGTAGATCATAAATCCATTTGCCAATAAAAGACCAATAAGACTTACATCACCAATCCGATAATTCAGTATATCGGCAAAAACACTAGATTGATTAAAAAGTTCATAACCAAAACTATATAACCAATACAAAGTATCAGATGAATCTAAATCAGAATGAGAGGGATCCAACGTAGTATGACTTTTAACATAGTTTTCGACATACTCAACACCGGCAACAGCATAATATCCCGAAGTAGAACAAGCAGGAAAGAAATTAATATTATCCCCTATGGAAAAAAATAGTACAAAATAATCTGAGACTACCTTTCCATTTTCGCCATAAAGACTCATATAACGAACCCAATAAAATTTCAACATATCCGTAGTCCATGTAGGAATACCATTCTTAAATTCAACCTTATAATCTTCAGGAAGTTCAGTATATGGAATTTCTACAAGATAAAAAACTACAAGAGAAGATAATTTTGATAAATCACCATAAGTATAGTTAAGATACTGACTATCTACCACTTTATCAAGTGGTGGTTCTTTATATTTAGTTATACGAGTAGGTACAGCAGTTTCACCATTTACATAAGGAGGCCAATCATTAGTTCGAATTGGATTACTTGAAACCTTAAAATCTGTATTATCGCCTTGTACCAAAGCAATCAAATCAAAATTTGAATTAATCTGATCATCTTCATAACTATATATTGCAGGTGGCTCGTAATATTCTATCATGATCAACCTCCGGCAAACATTTTTATGAAAATAAGAGCAACAAAAATAAATAATACTATGTTAAGCATAGTTGAGACAGATATTGTTCCAAATAACGGTAAATGAATAAAGTCGCTCACCGGCTGTAAAAACAAAGACAGCGGCGATGAAACGATCTGATCTGACTGACCTTTATTTAGTCCGGCATTATAACCGCTCTCATAACCGGAGAAATAGCCTGCTCCATATCCATCGGCATAGTCCTTGGAAGCCGCATTCCGACCATCTACATACATTACCATTGGCGAAGCTCCGCAATCTCGAAGAAAGTTATAAACGTTAACGTCGTCGAAATAAGCGTCACTACTG
>CANQUR010000038.1 GCA_947627075.1 uncultured Clostridia bacterium | reverse complement strand
CTCTTGGCCTCCAGAGCCACAATCTGGCGCTCTAACCAGCTGAGCTATACCCACCATATACCAGTAACAAAGCAAGCTTTGGCGCGCCAGGAGGGATTCGAACCCCCGACCCACGCCTTAGAAGGGCGTTGCTCTATCCAGCTGAGCTACTGGCGCAATATTGGAGCGGGTGATGGGAATCGGACCCACGCGGCCAGCTTGGAAGGCTGGAATTCTACCATTGAACTACACCCGCACATAATATCGCAACTGCCAAAACAGCATAAACGATAATATCATAATACCGAATAATTGTCAAGAAAAAATAAGCGCATATAAGAAATAATTTCTAAAAATTTATCTTTTGCGCTATGTTCGTTACTATAATAAGTTCTATATCCCAATAATTTTATTCATTGATGTTTTTTGCGTTCATTTATATTTTTCTGCTTGCATTCTTCACTTATATGTGGTAAAATATATTGTAAGAACATATAAGGAAGCTTTATCATGGATAAAAAATTTTATAAGAATAATCGTAAAAGGTTTTTGGAATTGTTGCCCGATAAATGCATGACAGTGCTTTCAAGCGGGTATTCTGTTAATCGTAGTGCCGATGAGGATTATGATTTTACAGTAAATAATAATTTTTATTATCTTACCGGTATCAAGCAAGCCGAAGTCCATCTTATATTGATAAAAAACGGAATCGACTGTCGCGAAATGCTTTTTATCGATGAATATGATGAAAGATATGCAAAATGGATAGGACATAAAATAACCAAAAAAGAAGCGTCCGACATTAGTGGCATATCTCAGAAAGACATATTCTATAAAAAAGATTACGAAAGTAATATCGATGAATTAAGTAAACAATATAATACCGTTTATTTGGACCTCGAAAAAGGGAAGAATATTAATTATAACTCATTTGGCTTAACACTCTGCGAAAAGCTTGAAAAAACCAATCAAGTTAAAGATGCCTACCCATTGATAGTAGGACTTCGATCGGCAAAGCAAAATTGTGAGATAGAATTACTAAAAGATGCTATTGCTGCTACCAATGACGGCATAAAAGAGCTGATGAGACATTCTGCACCTAATATGTACGAGTATCAATTGGAGGCATATTTTAACTTTTCCATAAAACAAAACGGTAACAGAGAATTCGCTTTCAAGACAATTGCCGCTTCAGGAATAAATGCTACTACGCTTCATTATTCTACGAATAACAGTATTATGAAAGACGGCGATATGATATTGTTTGACCTCGGCGCTCGTTCGGAAGGATATTGTGCGGATATTTCGAGAACGTTTCCCATCAATGGCAAATTTACGGAAATTCAAAAGACAGTTTATAATATAGTACTTTCTGCCAATAAAAAAATAGCTAAAGTTGCAAAAGCGGGAATGACTATTGCGCAACTACAAGAAATATGTATCGAATGCCTTACAAAAGGTTGCTTAAAAGCAGGGCTTATAAAAAATGCCGAAGAATTGAAGAAATATTATTTCCATGGAGTTTCACATTCGATAGGTCTCGATACCCATGATCCGATAGACAGGAACGCTCCTTTGCCGGTCGGTGCCGTGATTTCCGATGAGCCCGGATTATATTTCCCGGAACTTGGAATTGGAGTAAGAATAGAGGACGATCTATATTTGCTTAAGTCAAAAGCAATAAATCTTTCGGAAGATATCATAAAAGAAGTTGACGATATCGAAAAATTCATGAGTTCAAAAAAATAGTGATTGAATTTGCGGAGGTAACAATGCTTTCTGAAAATATAAACAATGTAAGAAAAAACATTGAGCTTGCGGGAAAGCAAAATGTCACAATTGTTGCGGCAACAAAAACGGTGCCGCCTGAGATCATATCTTCGCTTCCGAACTATGGCATAAACATTGCCGGGGAAAATAAGGTTCAAGAATTGTTATCAAAGTATGAGTTTGTAAATGGAATTGTGTGGCATTTTATCGGCAGGTTACAAAGAAATAAGGTAAAATATATAGCGGATAAGGTTTCGATGATCCATTCGTTGGACAGCACGTTGCTTGCTGACGAAATAAACAAGCAATGTGCAAAAATCAACAAAATAATGCCTGTGCTCATCGAAGTTAATATGGGCGAAGAGGCAAAAGGTGGCGTAAGCGTCGATCACGTTATCGAGCTATGTGAATATACGGTAGGGCTTCCAAACCTCGAGCTTAAAGGTATAATGAGTGTTTTACCGAAAAATGCTCCGAATGAAATGTACTCGGATCTAAATGAATTGCATAAAAAAGTACAAAGCAAATTTCCCAATGCCGATATATTATCTATGGGCATGAGCGGAGATTATGAATTGGCTGTAAAAAACGGAGCCAACATGATAAGACTCGGTACGTGTCTTTTCGGACAAAGAGTTTACAATTAAGATTTAAAGGTGGTAAAAAATTATGGCATTAAGACGAGGACGAGAAAGTCGCAAGATCGATACTGTCGATGAATATGAATTCTATGAAGACACGCATAATGAGCGCGGAGAATATATAGGAAAAAGCAATAATCAAAGTTTCGATGGTTATAATGGTATAAACATTCGGGCACCTCAAAATGATTCTATTGGCAAGAATGATAATGTTGCTATGCCTATGGGCAATGGTCAACGCATTATTGTTTATTTTCCCAAATCGCCGGAAGACGTCATGGTGCTTATTAAACATTTGAAAATGAACAATCCGGCGGTGGTCAATCTCGAGGATGATATCGATGAGGGTACCGCCCAACGTATTCTCGATTTCCTTGCCGGCGCCGTTTGCGCGTTGTCGGGATCGGTACACAAAATATCCGGTAATTTGTTTCTACTTTCTCCTCAAGGTGTAGAAATAACAATTCCTTATGAAAAAAAGTAATTTCGAAAAAATAAAAGCAATTTTGTTTCATAGGCTTCTTGAGATTGCCATAATACTCGGTAGCTTGATTTTTGATTTGGTCAGCAAAGCGATTATTGCCGCTAATATGGACTACGGACAAACCATAGTTGTGATTCCGAAATTTTTGAATTTTAGCTATACTATAAACAAAAAAGCGGCATTCGGTAATGCATTTGGACTTGATAAAGTCTTTGGTGAAAAGGGCACGTTGATATTTTTTATAATTTTGACTGTTTTAGCTGTCGGCTTTTTTGCTTATTTGCTTTTCAAAGATCGTAAAAAGGGAATGCTGTATAGAATAGCATTTTCTCTTATAATAGGCGGAGCGCTCGGTAATCTTTATGACAGAATCTTTTTGAGCGGAGTGAGGGATTTTATTCAAATAGAATATTTCGGTTTGGAGTTGTTTGGTCAAACTACTTTTGCGATTTTCAATATTGCCGATTCTTGTGTTGTGGTCGGAACGATACTGTTATTGATTTATTTAATTTTCTTCGATAAAACCTTCAAAGAAGAGTCTACAAAAAAGTCAGAATCGGGCGAACAACAAACTGAAACTTGTTCGAATAATTCGGAGACGGAAGGTGTCCCGGAAGAAATACGGGAGTCGGTCGATATCGATGTTCCCGAAAATGATACCGATAACACTTAATGGAAAACGAAATTTTTGTAGTTGAAAGAAATGAAAATCAAAGGCTTGATGTTTATCTTGCCTTTATTTTGCCATATACACGCTCTTATATAAAAAATTTGATTGACGATGGAAACGTTACCGTCAATGGAGAAGTCGTCAAATGCGGTAAATCATTAAAAGCCGGTGATATTGTTTCGGTGACTATACCTCCGGCTGTGGTATTGGAGGCAAAACCTGAAAATATACCGCTAAATATCATTTATGAAGATAAAGATCTTGCCGTGATAAATAAACAACGTGGTATATCAGTTCATCCCTCGGGAAATATCTATACCGGCACGCTTGTAAATGCGCTGTTATATCATCTAAGTGAACTATCTACTATCAACGGAGTCATAAGACCGGGAATTGTACATAGGCTGGATAAAGATACGACCGGAGTCATGGTAGTCGCTAAAAACGATAGGGCTCATTTAGCTCTGTCAAAACAGATTGCTGAACGTACAGTCGTAAAAAAATACATTGCGCTTTTGGAAGGCAATTTACCGCAAGATAATGGTAGCGTCGTAACAAACATAGCGCGAAGTGAAAAAGACCGCAAGCTTATGACCGTTTCGGATAAAGGACGTCTGGCAATAACGGATTATAAAGTGCTCGAAAGGTTTTCCGATAACTGTTTGGTTGAATTCAGAATACATACGGGACGTACGCATCAAATAAGAGTTCATGCTAAATTTTTGCAACACCCCGTAGTAGGTGATCTATCGTATGGCTACAAAAAACAAAAATTCAATACGACCGGACAGTTACTTCATTCATATTCACTGACTTTTGTGCATCCGTCATCGGGTGAGAGCATGACTTTTACCGCACCATTGCCGGATGATTTTGCAATAGTACTTGATAAATTGCGCAAAATAAATAAATAATTCCGCGCCACAATTGCTGTTTCGCGGAAAAATTGCCTTGCTGCATGATATAATTTTACATGATTAAATCTGCGTTTGCCGGCAATAATTATTATGTATCTACGACTTTTAATTATACACGTTTTTTGCGTTTTAAAGTTTGCCAAATCATACCACAATTAATTGACAAATTTTAGCAAATGCTGTACAATATATATTGCTTATATTATTTAGGAGAAATTATAACATGGCAAAAAAGAAAAATGTTTTTCAAAGATACTTTGAAAATTTCGGGCTTAAACAAATTTGCGATATCTTAATGGTAATTGCATTGATTTTGGTCATTGTTGGATGGATATTATGGCAAACCACCGAAATAATTCTTATTATTTCATTCGCATTATTTGTTTTGACTTCGGCATTAAGCATTATCAGATGTATCGGCATAATTCGTAAGGAGCCCAATAAGCGTTCTCCGGAAAGACGGGCAGCAGTTGTTAATGTCGTAATTATGATCGTATTCTTTGCTGTTGCATTATTTGCATTGATTTGGGGACTTACGGTAGGATATGCTTTACCTAATGTCAATTAAATAAAAGAGAGCGTCCGCTCTCTTTTATTTCTTGCTTTTTCATATGAGGTCAAAAAGCGGCATATAATATTTCGAGGTAATATATGAGCTTTTTTGATGAGATAAAAAAAGATGTAGGAATTTCCGATATGAAAATGCTCAGTGGTTTTTCTTACGTAAATTTTTGCGGCGAAGCATTGTATATCGAAGGAGTGAAAAGACTCGATAAAATTTCCAACGAATGCATATTGGTACGTACTTCCAAAGCAGAGTTGGAGATTTGCGGAAATTTAAATGTAGAATCGGTAACTGAAAATACTATCGTAATTATCGGACAAATCGAGAATGTGGCTTCAAGGAGGCTTAAATGAGTTCCTTGGTCAGATTTGAAGTTTGCGGACTTAATCAGCTTAAATTATTGAACACACTTTTGCAAAGAGGAGTCAAATTCGAAAATATAAAAAAAGAATCCCAAAAGCTTATTTATTTTTCCGTTGATGACAGAGATAAGAGTGTTACAACAAAAATTTTAGAAGAGCTTTGCTTTTCATATAAAATTGTCAAAGAAACGAATCCTATAAAGACATTCAAGCGAATTATACCGAGGTTGGGGCTCGCGATCGGCTTGATTGTCATGACAGTATTATCCGTTTATTTATCATCATTTTTATGGAAAATAGAAATTACAGGCAATAACAGAATCGATGAGCTTTCTATAATAAGGACTTTGAAACTAAATAATGTTGCAGTAGGCAATAAAAAAAATTTCGATATAGATTTGGTCGAGGCTTCATTGAGAGAGCTTGACGAAATATCCGCGGTATCCGCAGAGCTTATAGGCACAACGTTAAAGATTGAGGTGATCGAAAGCGCCGAAACTTCTCCGCCAAAACAGATTGGAGATATAGTAAGTTTATATGATTCGGAAGTTACCAGAATAGTGGTAAATGAAGGTACTGCAAAAGTAAAAATAGGTGATCGTATACCGGTAGGCTCAATGCTGATTGAAGGTGCCGAATATAATACAGCAGGCGAATTTTTAAGAAAGGTGGATGCTCAAGGCAGTATATATGGTAAAGTAAATTTTACGTATAGCGAAATTGTATCGCTTTTAGATGGGTACAAGCGTACCGGGAATGTCAGAACAAATACCATAATCAATTTTTTCGGACTGAAAATAGGTCGTGAAATCGACATTTTGAATGAATTTGAATACAATGAATCCGAGACTACAGTATCCCAAATAGGCAATCTATTTCCCATAATTGCAATAACGACAAAATATTATGAACTTGAAAAATTGCCTGACAAAGAGCTGTCCGTGCTTGAAGAAGATATTAAGCGTAAAGCGATTAATGATTTAGTGATATGCGCAGGTGGAAGCGAAATAAAAACAACGGTAAATTCTCTGATTATGTCAGACAAAATCTATAGAATAACGGTACATATTGAAGCAGAAGTTTCAATCGGAGGAAAAAGTATTGACTGAATTCATACAATATGATGCAGAAACGATCATAAAGCTTTTCGGTAGATTGGATGAGAATATCGAACTTATTCAAAAACTTTTGAAAGTTTCAGTCAAAACTCATGAAAATGGCTTACAAGTGTCGGGTGAAGCGGAAAATGTCGGAATGACGATAATGCTATTGGATAGATTGAAGGTAATTATCGAATCCGGCGACGAACTTGACAAAAACAAAATTCGTCAGTGTATCGACTTGATAAAGGATGATATGCCTGATGAGATAATAAACTTAAATAGCGATATTGTCACTGTAACGGCAAAAGGAACTCAAATACGTTGCAAAACCATTGGTCAAAGAAATTATGTCAAAGCAATAAAAAACAAAACCATTGTTTTTGGGATAGGACCGGCAGGAACGGGAAAAACGTATCTTGCCGTAGCGCTTGCGGTTGCAGCGTTTAAGGCAAATGATGTCGATAAAATAATATTGACAAGACCCGCTATTGAAGCAGGAGAAAAATTAGGTTTCTTGCCGGGAGACCTTCAAACAAAAGTCGATCCCTATCTACGTCCGTTATATGACGCTTTACGCGAAATGTTCGGAGTTGAAAGCTACATGAGATTGATAGAACGAGGGATAATAGAAATTGCGCCATTGGCATATATGCGAGGAAGAACTCTTAATTCTTCATTCATTATTCTTGACGAAGCGCAAAATACAACTCCGGAACAAATGAAAATGTTCTTGACAAGACTCGGAGAAAACAGTAAAATGGTAATAACAGGCGATGATACGCAAATCGATTTGCCTTATGGAAAATCGAGCGGATTGGAGGCTGTAAAGATATTGAAGGATATTGATGAGATAGGAATATGCAGATTTACGGATAAGGATGTAGTACGACATGAACTTGTCCAAAAGATTGTCCTTGCATATGAAAAAGCTTTAAGAAAAGAGGAGTAAAAATTTATGGCGACAAGAAACGAAGAAATACAAAAGTCCGTCTTCTATGCCGTTATTATGCTTATCGGATTAAGTTTATGGATCATAGCAGTAACTCTCATACGATTTATTTTTATCGATAAAATGAGCAGTAGGCTGGAGATCCCGTATTTGTCTTACGGAGCGATCAGCGTCGGATTTTTGTTTTTGATAAACGGATTGATGCTATATATGTACTTTGCATTGCAATTCAGCGAAAGAAAATTAAAAGAACAATTTGCAACTATTTGCGTTATTGCTTTCACATATACGCTGTGTTTATATTCATCATTGATAAGTATATATTTGATGCCCGTATTTTTGTGCTCATTGATTTTGGCGCAACTCGGACAAAAAAATCAATCTTTGCTTGCCAACTTTTTAACTATTATTTTTATTACTTATGCACATTTGGTAATAAGTCTTGTAATGGGGACATCGTTGCTTCCTATCTTGGTTATGATGGTCACGGGGCTTCTTTGCGGCGGTTTGGCGTCGCTTGCATTGAGCGGAGATGCGTCAAGACTTATGTTCATGTTAAAGAGTTTTTTGATTTGTGTAACTACGGTGGGAATAATGTCCGTACTTTCGCTTATTCTGGCGGGTCGTGAATACTTGAATGAACTTTTGTACATGGGCATAGGTGCTTTTGCTCATTTTGCATTCGGAATGATTTTACCTCCGATAGTCGAGCGCGTTTTCAATCTCATAACAAATGTGCGATTGATGGAGCTTACTAATCACACTTCTCCGTTGATAAAAAGATTATTGAACGAAGCTCCGGGAACTTTCAATCATTCATTGGCAGTTGCGTCATTTGCCGAAATGTGCGCTGCAAGCATCGGTGAAAATCCGTATCTTGCAAGAGCTTGTGCCTATTATCATGATGTAGGAAAACTGAAAAATCCACAATATTTCAAAGAAAATCAATCGGATTATAATCCGCATGACGATATATTGCCCGAAGTCAGCGCAGAAATTTTGCGTTCACATACCGAAGAAGGGCTCAAATTATGTAAACAGTATCATATACCGGAGGAAATAAGCCATGTGACTATTCAGCATCACGGAACGATGCTTATTCCGGTCTTTTATTACAAGGCTCAAAAGTTGACAGATGGAACAGTGGATCCGAAAGATTATTGTTACCACGGTGAAATACCCACTACAAAGCTTGCTGCACTTGTAATGATTTGCGATAGTAGTGAAGCTGCAATAAGAGCGATGGATCAACCGGATGGTGACAAAGTAGACAGATTATTGAAAAATTTGATAAACGATCGTCTTGCGCACGGACAGTTTGATAATTGCGAGATAACAATGAAGGAATTGAATGCTATCAGAGAAACAATTATAAGCGCTTATGGCGGACTATTCCATAAGAGACTTAAATATCCGGAGGGTAAATGATTTCGATCATTAGTGAGCAATATGATGAATTGTTCGACGAAATAGCAAATAAGGCTTATGAAAAGCTTTCGCTTATTGGCAATGCTACGGTCGAGCTTATCTTTTATGATGAAGATAGTATACATAAGCTAAATTATGAAACGCGCGGAATAGATAAAAGTACGGATGTCTTAAGTTATCCCAATTTGAATGAAATAAAACCTTTTAACGAAGAAAATTATCCTATAGATTTTGATATCGATAATAATTCGGTGTTTTTAGGCAGTATAGTTATCTGTAATGAAATAGCAAAAAAGCAAGCGGAAGAATACGGACATTCGGAACGTAGAGAAATAGGCTATCTATTTTTGCATGGATTGTTGCATTTGCTTGGTTATGACCATATAAACGATGATGATAAATTGGTCATGAGAGCGAAAGAAGAAGAAATTTTGAATTCACTTGGAGTAAATAGATGAAATCTGGTTTTGTAACATTTATAGGAAGACCTAACGTAGGTAAAAGTAGCTTGATCAATGCTTTGGTTGGAGAAAAAGTAAGCATTGTTTCTCCAAAGCCTCAAACTACGAGAGACCGAATAATGGGTATCCTCAATGAGCCAAACGCTCAAATTATTTTTGTTGATACGCCCGGAGTTCATACGCCTAAGACAAAGCTCGGTGAATATATGATAAAGTCGGTCAAAAAAGCCACAGATGATGTAGATGTGCTTGTTTATGTTTTTGACGCAAGCAAAAACATTTCCGATGAAGATCTGGTTAAAGTTTTGTCGTTTACAGAACATGAACGATCGGTAGTCTGGGTTCTGAATAAAATCGATCTTGTTTCAAAGGAAGACCTTATTATACTTTTAAAAACTATAAGACCGTTTGCCTCAAAAATAAAAGATATTGTTCCATGCTCCTGTAAAAGAAAATTAAACATAGATACGCTAAAACAGTTATTGATAGATTTGCTTCCCGAGGGTGAACCGTATTTTTTTGATAATGAAATTTCGGACAAGCCGATAAGCTATATGATTTGTGAGATCATAAGAGAAAAAGCATTGTTGTTGCTTGATGATGAAATTCCACACGGACTCGGAGTGGTCATGCAGATTTACGAAAAGCAAGATAATCGTACGTATATAAAATGCGATATTATATGTGAAAAGAATTCGCATAAAAAAATTATTATCGGTTATGGCGGAAGTATGATCAGAAAAATAGGACAACTTGCCAGACACAATATAGAAAAGCTTATCGATGATAAGGTTTATTTGGATCTTTATGTAAAGGTTCGCGAAGATTGGAGAAATAATGTGAATTATATCAAAGATGTAGGTTATTCCGATAAGTAATTGCACAAGCTACTATTGTGAAAAAAGATGTAAAAGATTTAGCTTGGAATATGTTTGTAAAGACGGGCGAAATGGGCTATTATATGCTTTATAAAAAATTTGAGGAAGATGAATAAAAGTGTTACCGCAATTGTTTTAAGAAGCGAAGATTATAATGATTTTGATAAAAGATTAACTCTTTTTACGGAAAATGGCGAGATTATGCGTGTCATAATCAGGGGAGTTAAGCGCCCAAAAGCAAAATTAAGATTTGCGGCTCAACAATTTGCGTTCTGTAATTTCGAATTAAGCGGTAAAAATACATCTGCCAATACTGTCATAGGGGCTATGATTATAGAAGATTTATTTGGCATAAGTTCCTCATATGATAAATTTTTCGAAGGCTGCATTATGCTTGAGGCTTCCGAAAAAGCTTGCTCTTTACAACCGAATCCCGAGTTGTTCATTATCCTTCTTAAAAGATTACAAAATTTACTTTATGACGACTATCCGTATAAATGTTGTGCTATTTCATATTTGCAAAACATAATACATAAAAGCGGTTATTCATATGTATATAATGCGCCCAAGTCGAATCCCGGTTCCGTCATTGAGCTTTTATCATGTACCCAAAATTTTGCCGTAAAATTTGAAGCAAGCAACGAACTTATAGATAAAACATTCAATAAGATAGTATCCAAATTCGAAGATTATTTTTCGTGTGATCTTAAAAGTAAATCGGCTCTTGTGTAATTTTGTCTTTTAACGTCGATTTAATCAATAAAATGCAATTATGGCAAAAAATTGCTTGCATTTGAAAAGCAAAAGTGGTATAATTAACCGATTTAATTAAATAAGGAGTTTTACAAATGTCAAAAAAGTTTGTATATTTATTCAGTGAAGGTAAAAGCTCCATGCGAGAATTACTGGGTGGTAAAGGCGCCAATTTGGCAGAAATGACTAATCTCGGTTTGCCTGTTCCTCAAGGGTTTACGGTTTCGACCGAAGCTTGTACGCAATATTATGAGGATGGAAGATCGATCAATAAAGAGATCGAGGAACAGATGTTCACGGCGCTTGCAAAAATAGAAAAAATGTATTCGAAAAAATTCGGAGATGAAAACGACCCATTGCTTGTTTCAGTAAGAAGCGGTGCTAGAGCTTCTATGCCGGGAATGATGGATACAATACTTAATCTCGGTTTGAATGATAAATCCGTAGAGGGACTTGCCAGGAAGACGAAGAATCCGAGATTTGCTTATGATTCATATCGAAGATTCATACAGATGTTTTCAGATGTGGTTATGGAGCAGCCAAAAAAAGTTTATGAAGATATTCTTGATAATATCAAAAAGTCCAAAGGATATAAATCGGATACGGATTTGACTGCCGATGACCTTAAAGAAATAGTAAATTTATTCAAAACAAATTATAAAAACCATCAAGGAGTGGAATTTCCTCAAGATCCCCGTACTCAGCTTCTCGAAGCTACAAAAGCTGTATTTCGTTCTTGGGACAACCCCCGTGCGAACACTTATCGTAGGATGAATGATATCCCATACAGTTGGGGAACCGCCGTCAACATTCAAATCATGGTATTCGGCAACAAAGGCGAAACATCCGGAACAGGTGTGGCATTTACACGAAATCCTTCTACCGGCGAAAAGGGACTTTTCGGCGAATATCTTATGAACGCTCAAGGCGAAGATGTTGTTGCCGGAATCAGAACTCCGAAGCATATAAATGAACT
>CANQUR010000037.1 GCA_947627075.1 uncultured Clostridia bacterium | reverse complement strand
CGGAACGTTCTCCGAGCGGTAATGCCGCCGCGTCGGTAAATATCAAAATTGCATGCCTTCGTTTATTGCCTCCTGTAGTCCATTGTGATTTAAGCGCAAGCGCAATGGCTTCAAGTCCATTTTCCGGAATATCTCCGCCGCCTTTTGCTTCTATGCCGTTTACAAAGGCTTGAAATTGATCCGTTTGCTCCGGCAATGTAAAGAATTCCGACTCTTCCATAGGCTGTTCATCGCAGCCATAATCTCTGAATACAATTACTTTTATTCGTAACGCTTCGGCTTTCTTTTCGTTTTCCTCCATGGCATTTACGAATTTTTGATAGAATGACATAGCATTTGCCTTGACGTCATTGATAATAGGTTTCATACTCGCCGTGCCGTCAATGCACATTACAATATCTACATTGTATTCTCCACCTTGTCCTTGTTCACTCATAAGAATGACCTCCAAAAAAAATTTAATATATAATAACACAACTTAGTTGTTTATTATCAAAACGAGCCTACCAGCAGATCTATTGCAGACTGTATATCCACATCGGATAAGCCTTTCCCTGCAGGGGAAAATGCCGGCCAATATCTATTCCACGCTTGCAGTTCATTCCATGGATATACTTTGGGGGCAAAAACGACCAATCTGCCATATTTTGCTTGATAGGTGCTGTCCATTGATTGATCCATCCCCTCCCACCATGCGCCGAGATTGCTTAAGTCTTTAGGTAAATTATTCGGATAATTGGGGCAATCTGCTCTCTCATTCAGAAGCAATGCCGGAGCATCGGTAAATACCAAAATCGCATGCCTCCGTTTATTGCCGCCGGTGGTCCATTGTGATTTAAGCGCAAGAGCTATGGCTTCCAACGCATTTTCAGGAGTATCACCTCCGCCTATTGCCTCTATATCGCCAACAAAAGCCTTGAATTTATCGCTTTGAGACGGTAAAACAAAAAATTCCGATTCAACCATAGGCTTCGAATCACATATATAATCTCTGAATACTATCACCTTGATTCTTAACTGATCTACTGTTTTGTTATTATCATCCATTGCATCTACAAACTTTTGATAAAAAGTCAATGCATTTTTTTTGACCTCGTTAATGATCGGAGCCATACTCCCCGTTGCGTCAATGCAAATTACGATATCGACATTATAATCGCCAACTCCTTGTTGATTCATAATCTCCTCCTGATTTACAAGTATATTATACTAAAACAACACCCCCATTGAAAAGATGTTGTTTATTTCAATAATAAGTGTTTCTATACAAATTGCCGATAAAAAAGTATTATATTCAACTAAGTTGTATAGAATACAATTTTATTCGTTTTTAACGAAATCTTCCACGGATAATAATCCCTTTGAAACCATCATGAATTTATCATTATAGTGCTCAACTACGTTCAGAGAATATATAATAAAATAATATAAAAATGGCTCAGATATAAAACTTCCCTGAAAACAGCTCGTCATAGTAAATAAAATATTCCCTTGAGAATAATTATATTGAAAGCATCCGTTAGCTATTTTATAGTTGGCATAACTTGTGATGATAGCACCTTCAACTCTCTTATTTTCTTCAATAATGAACGGGAACGGAGACACCAGGCGTAACAACTCTTTTTCTTTATCTACTTCTATAATGAATGTCATGGGGAGATCCTCTCCGTTTACTCCATATCGAACAATTCCGTTTTCTTCTTCTTTTTCATAATGCCATTGATACTTATCCAGAAAAGAACAAAGCATTTTATAAACGTCTTGTATTTCATTCTTTTGATTAATTTTAGGCATATTACAACTCTCCGCTGGTTTTTATGAATTTATCGATTTCGTCATAGGTCATATTGCTTTTTGCAACCATTAAAAACTTATCATTATATTTATCGGCAAAATAGCAAAAATGCAACATTAGATATTCAAATGCTTTTTTACTTAAAATGCAATCCGCGAAGCATAAGGCCATTCTATACAAGATTATTCCTTCAATAAAATCATAATCAAAACTCCCATCCGGGAGCATCCAATTTGCCGCACTGACAGCCACAGCCATTGCTTTACGTCTTTCTTCCGGAATTTCAAATGGCATTTGCGTTATTACGACAACAAAATATCTGTCAACATTAAATTCAATATGAATAGGTATCAACAAATCTTTTCCTTTCGCTCCGCAACTGATAGTTAAATTATCTTCATCTTTTTCGTAATGCCATTTTTTTTCGTCAAGCATGGAACATAGAGTCTTAAAAGCCTGTTTTGCTTGTTTTAATTTTTTCTCGTCTATCATAAATGCTCCTTACTAAAATCCGATTTTTGTTTTTTTGGAATGATTAAAGGCAAATTCTTTATCTCTGATAGCGGCTTCGAAATCATCTTTAATTAAAATAACCTCTATTTCTTTATTGAGTTCACATCTCAATGCTGCTTTCGCCCAAGTCCGTTCAAACAAATTTCGAACAAACCTGGCATTTGCGAATTCCTTAGCTTTAATTACCTCTTCAGGTAAAGACGTAAAATAACTTTTTGCGGTTTCAAGCAATAATTCATCGTATTTGAATCTTTTTTTGACCATTGAGGCAAAAATCTCATACAGTTGAGCGCGATCGAAATTAGGAAATTCTATCGTATATGGCATTCTGCTTGCAAGACCGGTATTCCCTTTTAGAAGCTTGTCCATATCGTCGGTATAGCCTGCCATTATAACGACAAGATCATTTCTATGATTTTCCATTTCGGCAATCAATGTTTCTAAAGCCTCACGCCCATAATCTCGTCCATCACTCTCATCCCTGAAAAGCGAATACGCTTCATCAATAAATAAAACCGATCCATACGCATCTCGACAAATACTCGCTGTTTTCGGCGCTGTTTCGCCTACATATTGACCGCATAAATCGCGACCGGAATATTCATAAAAATTACCTACTCTCAATACGCCTTTTTCTTTAAGCATCTTGCCTATTATTCGAGCCACCGTTGTTTTTCCCGTCCCGGGATTGCCTATAAAACGCATATGTATGCAAGGAGAATCTATAGACTCTTCTTTCAGGGATAATTCGATTTGTGCTATAATCTCGTGTATCTTCTCCTTAACTGCCTCGTTGCCTATAAGTTGATTTAATTGTGCCTCGGCAGAAAGCACAGACGCTTCGATATTGCAATAAAGCCGCATCTGATTTAAGGTAATCTTATTACAGTTCTTCCCATCTTCGACATTATTCAATAATTTTTTATATGAAATTTCTTTTACGACTTTTTGTATTGTTTTCAACCCGTAAAATTTACCGTCTTTCTTTTCTTCCGATATTCTATCTTGAAAAATATCCCACGCTTTATCGCATACTTTAATTTTATAACCATCAAATTGTTTTTCCGCGTAACTCTTTATGTCTTTTCTATCCAAAGGCGGAAAGGCGACGGTTTTTATATATAACAAGTCGCAAAGAGAATATTTTATCTTCTCCAAAACATCTTTCTCTACAAAAGGAATTCTAAAAACAAAAATATTTTTAGCGGTAGCTTTTTCGAGCTGCCTTAAAAACATTTTAAAAACCGACGAATCCGTCTTATTTAACCATTCGCTAATATCGATGCAAACGATTTTAAGATAATCTTCATCATCGTCCGAAAGTGTTTTCAGTACATTGTCAAAGGTCGCCATATCTTCTTTATAATTAAGACGCTCTTCAACAATGGATGCGGTTTTCAAATCTTGAATTTCAAGTGACGTTAAGAGCTCGGCAAAAAGCCTTAAATATGTACTGAGTCCACACCCTTCTCCTATGGAAAACAAGTAGCTTCTGTTAATAAATATTTCGCTTCGACAATCTTCTTTTATTTCAGGCGCAATTTTTATTATTTCACGTGCCAACTGTTTGAAGCTATCCGCAGCCACCAAATCATCTATTTCGGACAATATGGTATCGGAATCTCTATCGTCGGAAACAATTTCGTAGTCCTCATTCCTAATACGAGCTATCATTCGATTTCTTATTCGTTCCATTCTCTTAAAGTCTTCATTTGAGTCCTCTTCATCTCCGTCCGTATCGTCGTCGTCCGATTTGTTTTCGGCTATATCGTCAAGTACAAGTGATATATCATCATCAGAATCATCAAAATTCAATAAAATATCATCATACGAATCATCAAATTCAAATGAAACAATATCATCGGATATTTCTTGAGGATACATTTCTGCTAAAACACTTTTGATTTTTGATTCCAATTCTTCCGCGTTTGTTTCCTCTTCATTAAAAATGACCGATAGCTTCGTTAATGCGCTGTCTTGGATCTCGCAGTTGCTAAAATCTTTCAATTTATTTTTAAGGCATTCTATGGGAAGCTGTTCATCGTTTTGATGACTTAATATCCACGCGCCGTTAAATTTAATTATAAGTTGCTTCATTTCAAATCCCTTTCTTTACTCTTTGAAAATTATTACATCTTCCAATTTTACTTTTGCTATCGAACAATAAAAAAGCATGTCCTCTAACGAAACGGGCGTCTTGCCGATTTCCCAATTAAAAATCACGCTTTCTGACACGTTAAAAACTTGTGCAAGCTCCACACGGCTTATACTCCTATCCATTTCGAACTTGCAACTTTCGCAATCGCCGCTACACAGTCTTTTTTCTTTGTCCGGCTTGCTGTTATTGATGGCGCCACACACATATCGTCTGAGGTCAATATTGTCGTTACGCAATAATTGCAAATTATATCCCGTCTTTTGCCAATCTATGTATTTTCTCATAATCGATTTATACCATCCCATCAAAATCGTATGGTCCGTCGCTACATTCTATGGATACAAACGATTTTTGCTCAAAATTTCCAAAAGGTGTAACCGGCTCGAATTTTTCATTCAATTCTATTGAATTTGCCCACAGAGTGGCAAATTTATCTTTTGTCCCGCAATAGTTGATTCTCAAATATGAGCTTCCTTTCGGTCTACCAAACGCAAATTTACCTATTTTTTCTAATGATTCGGGAATTGTTATTTCCTCTAAAATATAACACCCATTAAACGCAAATTCGTCTATAACTGTTACTCCATCCGGAATCTCTACACTTTTAATTGCACTGTACGAAAATGCCCATTGACTTATATGTTTCAATAAACTACCTTCGCAAAATTTAACATTTTTTAGATGTAAACACCACATAAATGCACTTTCGCCTATATCTGTGACCGATGCCGGAACTGATATTTCTTCAATAACGCTACGGCAAAATGTATTAGGTTTTATTAGCGATACTCCATTCGGTATTATCAAATTTTTAGTTTCATTTTCACCTATAAACAACTTTTGAGCGTAACCTAAAGGATTATCATCGCTTGAATTAAAATCCATAGCGCACCAAGCGCCTATATCGTCTATATGAATTTCTTGTATGTGCCAGGAATGAACTAAACCGCTAGGGAATGATTTAACTTTACTCCCAATATATAAAGATGAGATGTGGGATTCCATACCAAATATATAATCCCCGCGATTTTCTGTTTGACAATTTATTGCATTCCATCTTACAGTTTCCCATTCTTTTGTTTCAATTTGATCAGAAAAGGCTGCACTCTTAATTAATTCAATATTTTCAGGCAATACCAATGTTTTTAGTCCAGTAAAACTAAATGCACTCTCTTCTATTACTCTTACACTATTCGGAATTTCTATTTTTGTTAAATTTTTCCTGTCGTAAAAAGCTCTTTCGCCTATGACTTTAATATCTTTGGGTATAACACTATTTTTACATCCTATAATTAATTTTTTTGTATCACTTTCGATAATACAATTATCTTGGCTGTAATATACTTTATTTTTTTCATCAACACTTAACCTTTGTAACTCACTACAACCAGAAAATACATTCCCCTCAATTCGTTCTACGGAAGCAGGTAACTCTATATTTTTTAGACTTCTACAACCACTAAAACTACCGCGATTTATTACCTTTAGTTCAATACCTTTATCAAAATAAACCTCATCTAAATTACTGCATCCTGACAATGCACCCGCGCCTATTATTTCGACAGACGAAGGAATAACTATTTTTGATATTAAACTTCCTTCAAAAGCACTTGGCTCAATAATTTTGACCCCATTTGGAATTATACTGTTTTTGCACCCTTTTATCAACGTTTTATTGGTTTTATCAATTAAACAATTGTCAATACTACTATACTTTTCATTATCGGGGTCTACGATAATACTCTCTAATTTAGCACCATAATACACAGTCCCGGCCCCTATTGAACAAATCGCGTAAAAACACGAAATTGCTTGTTTAGCTATAATTTTAGTATCTTTCTCAATTTTAATATATGATTCATTCTCATACAGTGAATCCCCAGATCCATCTAAAATTTTCGGCTGTATCAAAGCAAAAAGCTTATTGTTTGGGGTTCCTAAATAACATAATCCATTTTTGCAATTGAATTTTAACCTATTGTCAGCACAAAAAGCACTTATCCCTATGAATTTTAGTTTACTTCCCTCTTCGAATGTTACTTTCTTCAAACTTCTACATTTGGAAAATGCATACGCCCCGATTTCTTCTACCGACGCCGGTATTTGTATCTCCGTTAATTGCGGCAAATCATAGAAAGGACCACCAATCCAATAATTATTACAACCGTCACCTTTCCCTATGAATTTTAGTTTACTTCCCTCTTCAAATGTTACTTTCTTCAAACTTTGACAGCTGGAAAATGCCCATCCCACGATTTCTTCTACCGACGCCGGTATTTGTATCTCCGTTAATTGCGGCAAATAGGAAAACAATTCATCATCGATATATTGCACCTTGTTGCCGAAAATTATATTTTTAAGATTTTCTTTGGACTCGTCAAGAACTAATGAGCCAATTTCGGCTCTGACAGCATTATAAAATACAGTTTCCAAATTCTTTAATTCGGAAAAAGCCTCATCACCGATCATTTTAACATTTGACGGAATCTTTATTTCTTTCAAACTCTCGCACGCATAAAAAGCTTTCTCCTCAATGATACTCAAATTGCTGTCATCCGGCAGATTTACCTTACTTAACATATCGCATCCACTGAATGCGTATGCGCAAATTTTTTCTACCGACGACGGAATTGTAATTTCACAAACATCTGAACAGCAAAAAGCGCTTTCGCCTATCTTAGCCGCGCCTTCGGAAATTATTACTTTTCTTTTAACTTCTTCCGTAGCCGTTAACCCATAAAATGTCTTATAACCAACAGATCCTTTTATCTCTATAACTTCGTTATTTTTTAATTGCTCTTTTATTTTATCCGAAATCTTATTAAAATTATCTTCATTAAGACTATAGTTGTTATTCTTATCATCTTTAATATCCTGTATTGCCAACGTTAATTTAAGCCATTCATCTAATTCCAATTTATATTCACTATCAGAGATTGCAACACATAAAGCTTTTGCGATCAATGGATGCATTAATATGGTATCTCCTTTTAATCGGAAATATGGATTCATTATATTGGCATAGGAAGAAAAGCGATTTTCAATACCTAAGTAGTTATCAACATCATCTTTACGTATTGCGGTTTGTTCATATAACGCCGCTATAAGCAATACTAATTTCACATTTACATCATTCCAAAGTTTGTTTAATGCAGAGTTATAGCTGTTTTTATTTAGCCAAGCCATGCAATTAGCTAATTTTATTGGTAAAATTCGCATTTCATCTTTATTATGTTTATCTTCATCGATATTCCCTTTTACCTCAAATATTTGATATCCGCCACTCTTATATTGCTTCCATAAGTTCTCTTTATCTTTACTATTTTGAAACGCGAAAATTTCCGCAACAAACACGATAGCGCGAATATTTCCACCGAAAAAATCATAAATAAATTTGCAAAATAGCCCTTTTTTCTCTTCTGATGATTTTATATTTTTCCTTTCTTTTTTATTGCTCGTATAATGATTTATAAATACTGTCCACGCATCTTCTTCGCCTAATTTTTCGTCCGATAAATTTATCACTTCCACCTTGCTCTTATTCAAAGCCATCGCGTCGGGTTCATGTTGAGTTGTTATTAATATATTAATTTTGTCTTTGAATTGATTGTTTAACTCTTTGATAAAATCAGCGAACTCACTATCATTCATTTTATTGGCATTATCTATAAATAAATAACTTGCCTGATTTTTTATTTTATTCACCATTAATGTACAGTAATTTCTTTTGATATCTTCAATTGAAGATTCCTTACCATTCCCTTTTATAATTTCATTGGCTTGTATTGTTACCGATTCATTGATTTCATCAAAATGACTGTTTGCACTTATAAAATGGCATAAAAGTCTACCAAATGTGACCTTTTCGCATTCGTCAAATTCAATTCGACATATACTTTTTAGAGTCCTATCATTAGAATATTCATCATACAAAAATTGCTCGGCTAACGTTGTTTTCCCCTGCCCCGATTCTCCGCAAATGATAGCAATTTTCCTATCTTTAAAAGCCTTATCTATGCTTTTTATTTCCTTTTTTCTGCCTTTGAATCCGTCAATCACAGTAGGTGTATAGACTTTTATCATCTGCGGTGAATCCACAGAATCGCTACCTGTTTTTATATGCTTTTCTATATTTTCTATAATTTCTGAGAATTCACGGCGTAGATGTCTCGGTACTCCGTGTATAAAAACTCTATCCTTTACTTTCAAACAAAAGTTTTTTGTTTTTTCATTTTTGACATAAACACCTTTATATTTATTTTTATTGCCCTGCACTTTTTCGATTACTTTAATATCATCTAATTTACTTACTTGTAAAATAAAATCATCAATAGACAATTTATTTCCCACAGATATTTTGCTCATTTATGTTCCTCTCAAAAGCCCATATTGCCCAATATGGTATCAATATCCTTAATAATGTCTTTAGACGTTACTGTTTCACCTGTTTTATCTGTGTTGACATCTGTAATTACATTCTTGTCGCTTGTTTTCTTGTCGCTTGTTTGAATATATTTCTGTCCATTGTATTGTCTAATGTGCCCGTGTAATTCATGAATGTACTGAGATAATTTATAACCAAAATCTTTTCCTGATTTAATTCGATTTTTCTTAAGAAAAGGAACGGTAAAAAGCAGCGGCAAATTTATTATTATTGAATCGTTTTCAACCGAAGAAGTCACATCATCTATTCCCCAAAGATTAATTTTACCTAGATCCTCTGGATTTTTTTCAAGGGCCTCTTTTATTGTTAATAATTCTCTTGCTAGCGTAGCGCATAAAGCCGAATATTTATTAAGATGCTTCCACTGTTCGATGTAGGTAAATTCAAAGAAGAATCCTATCAATAGTCCGGCAAACCCGCCTAAAAAGTTAGCTAACATATCTAATACCGGGATTTCGTTTGCACTCTCATTTTCCTCATTTTGATTTTCACCCGACACTTGTTCGGAATAATAGTTAAATCCATCCCATTTATCGAAACCTATCAATATCTCTCGTAAACCCCAAGGAATTGCAACCAAACATAGTGTTACAACAACCAACATTTGTACTGCAATACAAAATTTATGTAAGCCAACGCTGTATTCGCCGGAATCGTTTGTTCTCGAATTATTGTCTGACGAACTGTTAGAATGTACTTTCGTCTCGTTTTCACCCATTTTTATAAATTACCTCCAATCCTACTTTTACTTCCACTTTAGTACCGAACATTTCGAATTCGATAATCGCAGAGCGGTTATGTCGATTTACATATTTAATTTCACCTTCTCGGCCTACCAATGGTCCGCTTTTGATAGTTATCTTATCGCCCACCATATATCCAACCGAATGCTCCAGACAATGCTTTCCTCTAAAGAGATATTCTAATCTTTCTCTTTCAAAATCAGCAACCGCAATGCTCGGCAATTCACCCTCTCGGGCTTGTCCATTGCTTAATAACTTAATTATGTTTAGGGAATTTTTTATATATTCTATATAGTTGCCAATAAATAATTTCTGTGGCATATTTGTTTCCACAAAAACATACCCCGGGAAAAGCGGCCGCTTTTTATATTCATGCCCAACTATTTGATATTTTTTGTTTCGGAAATATTGCTCTGATTCCAAATAGAAAACATCAAATAAATACCCCTTGGAGTTTCCGATAAGAAATCTGCCGAGTTCTTCAACCACACTATTTTCTTTACCTGCCCTAACAAATAAAACATACCACCAATATGGCTTTTCCATTACCTACTCCTCCAAAAAAGGTATGCTCCGCCCTTTCGTGCAAAGCAGATTTTTTGCATTAGAAAAAGATTTTTATGTCTGTCGCATTCGTCTGCCGTGACCAAAACCAACGTGCCGAGAAAACGACTTCTTAAAAGATTTATGTACATGGAATAAGTTAATAAATGTACATAAACATTTGTATTCTAACATAATTCGACAAAATAAGCAAGCGATTGAAATGACAGTGGGAACATTTTTATTTTTATAAGCAAACTGTTTTCTAAAAATGTACATTTATTAACTTAATAAATGTACATTTTTAGAAATTGCGTTTACTGCAAAAGTTTACCCACCTTGTTCATCATTGCGCTCTTGTATTCGAGCATACTGTGAGCGTAACGCGTCATCGTAATCATGGGATTTTTATGCCCGAGTATTTCGGATAAAGTCTTAGCGCTCATACCGCATTCATGTGCGCGCGTAGCAAATGTATGACGTAGTGCGTGGAATCCCTTATGAGGCAAATTCAATCTGTTTAATAAACCTTCGAATGTGCGTTGATACGAACGCACCGAAATCGGCCTATCATTGCCGTAAATTACATATTCACTTGTAGCACGCTTTTTGAGCCGCTTCATAAACGGGATAAGTTGCTTGGGCAACGGTATAACTCGTTTGGACGACTTTGTCTTTGGCTTTTCAATAACTTTTATATACCCGTCTTTGCGCCACCCGTCATGGCACGATTTGTTTATATTTATAAGTTCCTTATTCAGATCCACGTCGTTCCAAGTCAAAGCGAAAAGTTCCCCTATTCGAATACCGGTATAAAGACAAATCAAAATTCCTATCAATTTGTCTTTCTTGCCGGAAATAATATAATTCTCGATTTTTTTCTGTTCATTTCTGTCGAAACTCTCGATAGGTTTTTCCTCCAAAGAAGGACTTTCGACAGCACCGGAATATTCTCTGTCAATATAACCCATTTTGACCGCACTACGAAGCGAGCCTTTTATTACGCTAAGTATCCCTTCTATCGTATTCGTCGAATAGAGTCCCGTAAGATCCGAAATAAACTTTTGTAATATCGGCAAAGTCAGTTCCGACAGTTTATACTCGCCAAGTTTCGGGATGATTTTCGTCCTTATCATACATTCGTACTTAACCATTGTCCTCTCTTTCATAAATGGTTTGATGAAAGTATTCATCCACTCTGCAAGCCAATTTTTATATTTCATTTATTCTCTCCTTTAAAAATAAAATAACCGCACAAATTTCTCTGTACGATTATAGTTTAATATATTTTATTTTTCTTTTCAAAGTATAAGTCGTCAATTCAAATCCCGCACATTCTTAAAAAAGGCATAAATTTAGCCTTAAAGATAGCATAACTTACGAGAAATCTTTCTCCCCCCCGATTTTGGATATGTTCCTTTATCGCTTTCTCATTCCTTCCTACAAATATTACATATTTTTATGGATACTACAAAATATACAACACAAAAAACCGAGAGAACGAAATCTCTCGGCTTTCTGTATGCTAATATTTTTTTAATTAGAGTTTGGAAACTTTCCTTTTGATCGGGAACAATATCAACATAATTGCGACCGCCAAAACAACGCCTACCAAAAGTCCTCCGCCTAAACCACTGCCATGGCCATAAGTTATTGTACCACAACCGGCGCAACCTTCTTTTTGATCGTCTTTGTCTTGATCTTGCGGCGGCTCCGGTTCGTCGTTAATATGCTCATATTTTTCTTCGATCG
>CANQUR010000036.1 GCA_947627075.1 uncultured Clostridia bacterium | reverse complement strand
AACCACCTTATGCAAGGCTTCCCCTGCGTAAAGAGTAGGATGAGAAAATTTTTGCTTCTATCGGGGGAAGCTGTGCCGTAGGCACTGATGAGGGTTAGCTCGCTTCGCTCCGTGGCGTTCGCTTCGCTCGGCTGAGGAGGATTTCCACATATTATAATAAGACCCTCACCACCGACTTCGTCGGAGCCTCCCCCGATATGAACTTTTTACGTTTTTACATGCTATATTCGCGGGGGAAGCCTTTTATAATGTCAAGTGTTAATGCATGAACTACGAGAAAATTTGGTCTTGTGCCTTATGAAAGGTCATGTTACTCTATGCATGAACTATGAGCAAAAGTTTGGTCGAGCGGTAGCAAGCCTTCCCCACTACGGGGGGAAGGTGGCATTGAGCGAATAGCGAAATGACGGATGAGGGCGCATCGCTCCGTGGCGTTCGCTCACGTTGTTCGCTCGGCTGATGAGGGCAAAAAAATTGACATTATGAAAGGCCTCCCCTTTTTGTAAAAGGGGAGGCTCCCGCGTAGCGGGTGATACTCCGCTTCGCTCCGTGGCGTTCGCTCACGTTGTTCGCTCGGCTGAGGAGGATTTTATATTATATGATTATCTTTATTACACCCTCACCACCTCGTCGCAACGGGCGCTTGTTGGATAAGACCCTCCTCACCTCGTCGCAACGGGCGCTTGTTGGACTGTTTTCTCACTTTGTTCGAAAACGAGTCCTTTTCGCTTGTTGCTCGACCCAAAAATGTAAGCATTTTCGGGGACCCCTTATGTCGGAGCTCCCCCCCCCGATATGAACTTTTTACGTTTTTACATGCTATATTCGCGGGGGAAGCCTTTTATAATGTCATTCACTCTATGTCCGAGCTATAATAAGAAAATTCGGGCAAAGGCTCGAGAAATGTAAAAACCATCATTCGACAATATTGTTTAATAAATTTTATAAAGAGGTTTTATTCCCGCTAATTTTCAAATATTTCTTGTGCATATCGCTTGCAATTTCAATAGACGCGATATATAATATTTATGTAATAAATACAAACATAAAGGAATAAAATAGTATGAAAACAAGAATTTTGGTAATTGACGACAATATTGACTTTTGCGAGCAAATAAAAGCCGCATTCGATCCCGAAGCCTATGATGTTGAGGTGGCAAATAATGGCAAAGAGGGCATTGAAAAGGCGGACGACAAGGACTGTATTTTGCTCGATCTTGTAATGCCGATAATGGACGGCTTTGCTTTTTTGGAAAAATTCGAAAAAAAGGCGACTAAAATAATCGCCGTATCCGCTTTGAGCCAAGACGTTTTTATTGCCAAGGCAATGGAACTCGGTTGCGACTATTACCTTATAAAGCCCACGCCTGTGGAGACTATCAAGCAAAAGGTGGACGACGCTCTTGCTCAACGTCAACTAAAGCGACCTATAAAGAATAAAAGTCTCGAGGAACGCATTACCAAAATTTTCATTTCGGTAGGCATACCGCCTCATATCAAGGGATATCAATACCTTCGTGAAGCGATAAAGCTATCGATAGAGGATCCGGACATCATAAACAGCATTACAAAAAAGCTGTATCCGGGAGTTGCGGCAAGGTTTGATACGAGTCCGTCCAAGGTGGAACGCGCGATCCGTCATGCCATAGAGGTGGGCTGGAATCGCGGCAAAATAGAGAACATCAACACTTTGTTCGGCGTAAGGGTATATTCCCAAAATGAGAAACCGACGAACGGCGAATTCATTGCTCTTGTCGCGGACAAGCTGTTGCTCGAAAGCGTATAGAGATGCAGAAAGATCTTTTCGGACGTTGACATGAGACTTCGCTTTATGATATAATAAATTCGGAGTGAACGAATGAGATATTTAGATGAGGCAAAACAACTTCTGAAGGACGATGTACGCTGTGCCGTACTGTGCGGTGAAAATACTTTTTTGAGTAAAGACAAGGGTATCGCACCTATCCTCGGACTTGTCGGACATGACGAATACAACGGTTGCGTCGCGGCGGACAAGATAGTGGGAAGGGCAGCGGCATTTATATACGCAAAAATAGGCGCAAAGGAAATTTATGCCGAGGTTTTAAGTAGGGCGGCATTGCCCGTGCTCGAACGATTCGGCATAAAATATACCTTCGGCGTCCTTGCCGACAATATCAGAAACAGACAAAAAAACGGGATATGTCCCATGGAACAGACCGTAAAGGATATAGAAGATCCGGACGAGGCAATCCGCGCACTTGCCGCAAAACTCGAAGAACTTCGCCGCGGTCGCGAATGAATAGTTGAAAAAAATACCTCTCAATTTTCATGAGAGGTATTTTCGTCGTTTGCAGTATTATTCGCGTTTTTTTCGCTTTTATTTCGCACTCTGTGCCTAATGAAGGCTATTTTGCTTTTGCCCGTTTTGAGTTTACAATACCACAAAATGGCAAGAATTTGTATAGGGATAGGCAAAAAGAAGATGTAAAATGCACCTTGACTGCCCATCATGGTCAAAAAGATGCATAACGCGACAGACCACATCAATATCGATTCCGCAATGAGCACCAACAGCTTTTGATTCCAAATCGCAAACAGGACAAGGAGCACTACCGTGCATACGGGGATCGCGTAGATGAACGAGAGCCAGGAATAGGCGAAGCCCGGGAATATCATATTCAATATGACGTATATCGCCGTGGCGATAAGCCATACGAGCCCGCCCGAAAGTAGCGCAATGAGCGGCTTCGAGCGTTTTAGTTTCTTTTTGTTGGAAACCAATCTGTCAAGGCTTACTCCGAAAAGCTTCGACAGTTGAACGAGCGTGGCAATATCGGGATAGGATTCGGCTCGTTCCCACTTGGAGATCGCCTTGTCCGAATAGTTTAGTTTTTCGGCAAGTTCGACTTGCGTAAGTCCCATTTCTTTTCTGTAAAATGCAATGTTGTTGGCTATGGTTTGTTTCAGATCGTCCATATCAATGATTGTAGCACATATTCGAAGGAAAATCAAGTGAATAGAGCCGCTCTACCGATAGTAGAATGGCATAAATTGTCATTCTACACCGCCTTAACTTTGTATAGAGTTCGTTTTCGATAAAGTAGGTTGATTTTTTGAGTAAGCCGTATTATCATAATATTGATTTAAGGAGCAAAAGAAATGAGAAGTTTGGCAGTATTCGGGGATTCCATTCCAAAGGGCATCGTGTTCGAGAACGGCAGAATAAAAAAGGCAAGGGTGTGCGCGGTGGATATTCTTACCGAATATTATAAATTCGATAACGTAAAAAATTATTCCGTGTACGGTCAAACGCTTGCGCGTCTTATGAGCAAGGGCACCATTGACGAATACTTAAAGACCGTCGATAGCTCCGCAAAAAATTATGCGGCGATCTGCATAGGCGGAAACGACGCCGATTACGATTGGCGCACCATAGCGCGTTCTCCCGACGAATACCATTCGTCGCTCACTCCGATAAGGCAATTTGCGGAAATGCTCGATTGCGCGGTCAAAAAGTTGACTGATTCGGGGCATAAGGTATTTTTGCTTACCCTTCCGCCCGTTCATTCGCAGTTGTATTTCAGCAACGTCATTTCCAAGATAGCGGACGGCGAAAACGTTATGCGTTTTTTGGGCGGAGATGTTAGCAATATTTATAGGCACCAGGAACTGTTCAATTACGAGGTAATAAAGTGCGCATTCAATAACGATGTAAAGCTTATAGACATAAGGTCGGCTTTGCTAAACGATATAGATTGTTATGGTAAATATTGTTTGGACGGTGTGCATCCAAACGAGATAGGTCAAAGCTTTATTGCGGACACCATAATAAGCTACGCATAAGGAGAGAATAAAGGAGCATGAAAAAATGAATAACATAATAATTTCCGTAGAGGCTATGTCGGATATAAGCGATGAGATACGCGATAAATATAACATAGCCGTGGCGCCCATGGAATATATGGTGGACGGCAAAATTTACAGTACGTTGGACGGAATGCCGTTAAAAGACTTTTATGCCGCGATGAGAAACGGCGCGATGACCAAGACGTCCCAAATCAATACCGACGGGGCGTACAGGCATCTCGAAAGTTTGTTAAAGACAGGCGCCGACGTGTTGCATTTTTCCATGTCGAGCAACATAAGCGGCACATACGGCAACTTTTTGTTCGCCTCAAAGGACCTTAATAAAAAATACCGCAATCAAGTCAAGGTGGTCGATTCGCTTACCGCAAGTTGCGGAATAATGTTGCTTGCCGTGGCGTGCGCGAGAAAGGCGAACGAAGTATTCTCCCTCGACGAGCTTTACGATTATGCTATGCAGTTGCGCCCGAATAACAGCGCACTGTTCGTTGTGGACAGCCTTACTTATCTTGCGCGCGCAGGCAGAATAAACAAGGCGGCGTCGTTGCTCGGCAACGCGATCCACCTTAAAGTGGCGCTTCAAGTGAGCGAGGACGGCTTTTTGGTCCCGTTCAAAAAAGTTTTGAGCCGCAAGCGTTCGGTGAGCGAAATAGTTGCCTGTACAAAACGTATGTATGTGCCTAAATTCGACACGATATATGTCGGTTATACCGATTATGAGGACGAAGCGAAAGAAGTCGCCGAGGAGCTCCGCAATTCGCTCAAAGTCAATGTCGAAATGATTCAGCTCGGTCCTGTGGTGATAAGTCACGGCGGACCGGGCTCGCTGTGCATTTACTTTACCTCGGATACGAGAACGATAAAATAAGTTATCGTTTTTGCGCTTTGTGATAAAGGTGCAAAAGAATATATTGAAACCGAAAAACCGCAAAACGTTTAAGATTTTTTAAACGTTTTGTTTTTTTTGTAAAGGTCACACCTTTGATAGTTTTTCACACAGATTGCGTATGAGTAAACGGTTATCCATATTGAGCTTTCGATAAAATTTCAAAAGTTCTTGCTCGCCTTCGGGAACGTTCCCTTCCAATTCGTTTCCCCATTCGTCAGTCCTTTCTGCAAGATAATCTATTGAGCAATGAAAAAAGTCGGCTATTTTTATAAGAGCTATAAAATCAGGCAATCTGCCGTGAGAGGTCCAGCCGACAACTGTCGGATACGGTATACCGCTCATAGCGGCAAATTTGCTTCTTGTCAAATCATTTTCTTTAAGTAGCTCGTTAAAAATGTCTATAAACATATCCATGATTTTACCAAAAATATCTAATTAAATACTTGACATATCTAATTAGATAAGTTATAATGAGGAAAACTGTCTTAATAGATAGTTTTCTATCTAATTAAAAAGAAATTTCAAAATCGAACTTTTTAATTGGAGAAAAAATTTCAAAAGGAGAAATTTATGATTTGTAAGCATTGCAACGCCGATAATCCGGATAACGCCGAATTTTGTTTGAATTGCGGCAAAGAGCTCAATTTGATTTCTTGTCCGTATTGCGGAACCGAAAACAAAAAAGACGTTTTTTATTGTCAGTCATGCGGCAAGCGCCTTGACGGTAAACTTGCTTGCCCCGAATGCGGGTGGGAGCTTCCCGAAAATTCGGAATTTTGTATAATGTGTGGAGCCAAAATCAAGAAAGTTACCCCTTCCGCCGTCGTAAAGGAAACGGAAATAAGCAAAAAGGTTTCCAAGATCATGCAGATCTTATCGCATTCCTTCGCTATTTTGATAGCTTCGTTGGTAATGATTTTCACTGTATTTATGGGATTGACATACTCGGGATCGAATATGGGGCAGTTTTCGGGACAAATGGGGAAGCTCAATCTCTTTTATTTTTTCGGAGAAGCCTATAAAAACTTAAACGAATCCGTGCATTGGGTCGGCTGGGTGATGACGATTTTAAGCTCCGTTATATGTGCGGTCACTCTTATCGTAGTCGTTATCATAGCGATAATTGCCATAGTTCGCAGTAGCAAATATCTTGCAGGCAAGGACGAGGAAGGCGGCGGAATTTACATGATAAGGGCGTTTATTACTTATGTTATAGGCGTTACTTTGATGATGTTGGTTTGGAACATAAAACAAAATGCTTTGGGCTATGTGGTAGCGATAAAGTTTGACGATGTCACAACTGCGGGCTTTGCCGTTTGCGGCTCGCTCGTCGGGTTGTATTTCATCTTTTCCGTTATAGGCAATGGCAAAAAGCAACTAAATAAGTCGTTTATAATAAACGGTTCTCTTTGTGCCGTTGCGCTTATCGTTTCCATAATTACGGCGGCTATATTCCTTATGCCGGCTTTGAATTTCGAAAATACTTATGAAGGACAGACATTATCTGCGGGCTTCTCGCAATTTAATATGATTTTGAGCCTTATCAACTCCGGAATGGAAAATGAGTTGTTGATCATTATCTTTATGATAGCTTCATATTTAGCGTTATCGTATGCGGCTATTCGAGCCATAGGTGCCATTGTGACACAAATAAGAGATCTGATAGGCGGCACGTCCGAAATGCGAGGTTCGCTTGGCGTTAGTATCGAGGCGCTTGTAACGAGCGTCATCGCACTCGCTATGGCTATTCTTGCAATGAATATGATCAAAGACGGTGAAATGATCGATGAGAATGTTACGATAGGCTATGGCACGATAATAGGCATACTCGTATTGAGCGTGATATCTTTGGGAATAAACATTGCTCGCAAGATTTGTATAAATAAATTTATAGAATAACATATTTTTGACATATCCAATCAGTAAGACCGCAAAACGTTTAAGATTTTTTAAGCGTTTTGTTTTTTTGTAAAAATTTTGCTCTGCTACTTGACAATATACCCCACGGGGTATATAATGATAACAAAGGAGAAATTTATGGATCGTTGCAATGAATGCAAAAGGACCGTAAGGTCCGAAAAGGAGAAAAAGGCGATAAAGAGTCGCCTAAATAGGATAATCGGACAGCTGAACGGCATAAGCAACATGATAGACGAGGATAAATATTGCGACGACGTGCTTATCCAGCTTTCCGCCGTAGACAAGGCGATAAAGAGCCTTGCAAATCATATTGTGGAGCGTCACATGGAGACTTGCGTAGTCCGTGATATCAAAGCGGGAAAAACGGAGATAATAAGCGAAGTGGTAAATTTATTCAAGAGGTTTCAGTAATGACGTTTAACGCAATTAATTATGTTTGGAGGCGCAAATGAAGAAGATCACGCTCGGGGTAGAGGGCATGAGTTGTGCGGCTTGTTCGAGTAGCCTCGAAAAACACTTGAACGGCAAAGAGGGCGTCGCTTCGGCAAGCGTCAATTTGGTCATGGCGAACGCCACGGTGGAATATGACGAAAATGCGCTAAATCAAGCCGATATCGAAAAGTTCATAAAGGAAGCGGGCTTCAAAAGCACGGGGCTTTTTGTACTCAAAGACGAAAGCAAACTTCACAAGACTCAAAAGATATTGCTTATCGCATACGGCGTGCTTACCGTCGTGTTGCTGTATCTTACCATGGGCACAATGATAGGCTTGCCCGTGCCCGACTTTTTGAATATGCACAAAAGCCCTATAGTCTATACGGCGGTTTTGTTCGGGCTCGTCGTGTTTTATCTCGCGTACGGGGCGGATATTTTTCGCAACGGAATAAAGACGCTTTGGCACAGAGCGCCCAACATGGATACGCTTGTGACAATAGGCGTATTTTCGGGCTTTTGTTACAGCGTTTACGTCATGATAATGATCTTTGGCGGACACGTTACTTATGTGGACGCGCTCGGCACGCACATGTATGTCGACAGTTTATATTTCGAGTCGTGCGCCGTCGTCATATACTTTATAAAGCTCGGAAGATTTATAGACAGGGCGAGCAAGAACAAGACCAAACAGGCAATAAAGGACCTTGTGCAGATCACGCCGAGCAAAGCCGTGATCCTTTCGGACGGCGCGGAGAAAGAAGTATCTATCGATGAAGTAAAAAAGGGCGATACCGTCGTTTGCAAGCCGGGCGAAAGGATAGCCGTGGACGGGACGGTCACAAGAGGCAATGCGCATTTGGACGAATCGTTCATTTCGGGCGAAAGCAAACCTGTATCCAAAAAAGAGGGAGATAAGGTGGTCGCAGGCAGTATAAATTACGACGGCTACCTCGAATATACCGCCGAACGCATAGGCAAGGACTCGACTATTAGCGAAATAGTCCACCTCGTGGTGGAAGCGACCAACACAAAGATGCCTATCGCAAGGATAGCGGACAAGGTGAGCGGGATATTTGTGCCCGTGGTCATAGGGATAGCCTTGATCGCGCTCGTCGTCTATTTATTTTTCGAGCCTATCGGGGAAGCCGTCAAGACCTTCGTCACCGTGCTCGTCGTGGCGTGCCCGTGTTCGCTCGGACTTGCCACGCCTCTTGCGATCGTGGTGAGCGAGGGCAAATGTGCGCAAAACGGCATACTCGTCAAAAAGAGCGAAACGCTCGAGATCGCAAGCAAGGCAAACGCCGTCGTGTTCGACAAGACGGGAACACTCACGTACGGCAAGCTTAAAATATCCGAATTCTTTTGCTATGACGTTTTGCCGCGCGAAAAGGTCATGGACTATGCGGCGAGTTTGGAAAGTATGTCGTCGCACCCGATAGCGGCGGCTTTTAATTCGCCCGAGCAAGTTTTGCAAGTGGAAAATTTCGAAAATATGGGCGGATACGGCATTTCGGGCGTTATCGAAGGTCAAAAGGTCATAATGGGCAACGCGAAGATGCTTGCGCATTTCGATATAGATAACGATCGCGAAGATGACGAAAGGGCGCTTGCGCAAAAGGGCAACAGCATAGTATATATAGTTATAGGCGGCAAGATAGCGGGACTGTTCGGAGTAAACGACCTTATAAAAGAGGACGCAAAGCCCGCTATAAGAAAGCTCACGGAGCGCGGCATAGAGGTCATAATGCTTACGGGCGACAATCAAGCCACGGCGGAGATAATAGCCGCCGAGCTGGGCATAACGCGCGTTATCGCAAACGTGCTCCCCGGCGAAAAGGCGAAGCTCATAAAACAGCTCAAACGCGAGGGCAAGACGGTCATAATGTGCGGCGACGGCATAAACGACAGTCCCGCGCTTGCGAGCGCTCATATCGGAGTGAGCGTCCACAACGGAACGGATATCGCCATGAATTCGTCGGACGTGATCCTTATGAGCGACGACTTGAACAAGATAGATAATCTGCTTACCGTGGGCAAAAGAACGGTGGGCAACATCAAGCAAAACTTATTTTGGGCGTTTTTCTATAACTGCCTTATGATACCTATCGCGCTCGGCGCTTTGAAATGGCTGGGTATCGTGATAAGCCCGATGATAGCGGGCATAGCTATGGTCATGAGCAGTCTTACCGTGATCTTGAACGCGTTAAGATTGAGATTGATAAAATTCAATAAAGGAGAATAAAAAATGTTCGGTAAAAAAATCAAGACGGAGATCAAAGTGGAAGGAATGCATTGCAATCACTGCGCAAGCAAGGTGGAAACGGCGGTGAAGTCGCTCGACGGCGTAAAGTCGGTCAAAGTCGATCTTGACACCAAGTCGGTAGAGATCGTTTCGTCGACGGAGATCGACAGAGTTGCTCTCGCAAAAGCGATCGAAAATGCGGGCTTTGCAGTGGCGGAATAGAAAAAAGGCACAAAAACTGCCATATGTTTATCAATTAAATGCCCTTTATTTATTGACATTTGAAAACCAAAATACTATAATAAGAAATGGCTGAAAGAAAAGGTTTTTCCGTTATCGAAGAACCGCTTTCGGTCATAAAAGAAAGTCATTTTATTTTAGGCGGCATATGCCGCGTCATCGGAGGATTACTACTATGAAAATGGACGCACTTGTAAAGAGGTACCGCGAGGAAGGGCTTTGGCTCGAGCAAGCCGAAGTGCCCGTTATCAAAGAAGGAGAGGCTCTTGTGAAGATTCATAAGACCGCCATATGCGGCACCGACGTACATATTTACGATTGGAATCAATGGGCGCAGGATACCATCAAGACTCCCATGATCATCGGTCATGAGTTTGTCGGCGAGATCGTCGAGATAAAGGGAAACAGCCCCGTGTTTAAGGTAGGCGACCTTGTGAGCGCCGAAGGACACGTTACTTGCGGTCATTGCCACAATTGCAAGCAAGGACTCAAGCACCTTTGCCCCAACGCCGAAGGCATCGGCGTAAACAGACCGGGCATTTTCGCCGAATATGCCGCTATTCCCCTTACCAATCTTTGGAAGTGCGATAAGGATATTCCCGAGGAAATGTATGCTATTTTCGATCCGTTCGGCAATGCGACGCATACAGCCCTCGCTTATCCCGTTTTAGGTGAGGATGTGCTTATAATGGGCGCGGGTCCCATAGGCATCATGGCTGCCGCAATAGTAAAACACGCGGGCGCAAGACGCGTCGTTATAACCAACAGATCGGATTGGCGTCTTGACTTTGCAAAGCAGGTCGTGCCCGGCGTAATCACCGTCAATACCAAGACTACCGACCTTAAAGAGATAAGAGAAAAGTACGGTATCGACGAAGGATTCGGCGTAGGTCTTGAAATGAGCGGCAACGTAGGCGCGCTCAACCAAATGATAGACAATATGATAAACGGCGGCAAGATCGCGCTTCTCGGGCTGGGCATCGAGGGCGGAATAGCTTGGGATAAATTCATATTCAAATGCTTGCACGTTCAAGGTATTTACGGCAGAAAAGTGTTTGAAACTTGGCAAAAGATGACCGCAATGCTTCAAAGCGGACTTGATATAAGCAAGATAATAACTCACCGTTTGCCGTATACCGAGTTCAAGCAAGGCTTCGACCTTATGAACAGCAAAAAGAGCGGCAAGATAATTCTCGATTGGACTAAATAAGCAGGAGGCTGATTTATGTATAAAACCACCAAAAAAATCATGGAGACCACACTCGGTGAGATCAAAGAGCAAGGTCTTTGGAAGGATGAAAGAATAATAACCACCGAGCAGAGGAACGTCATCGACACCACTGCGGCAAAGAACGTCATAAACTTTTGCGCAAACAATTACCTCGGGCTTGCAAATAACAAAGAGGTCATTGCCGCTGCAAAGGAAAGCTATGACAAATACGGCTACGGCCTTGCTTCCGTCCGCTTTATTTGCGGAACTCAAAGCATACACAAGGAGCTTGAACGCAAGGTGAGCGAATTCCTCTCCACCGAGGATACGATCCTTTACAGCAGTTGCTTCGACGCAAACGGCGGTTTGTTCGAAACGATAACCACCGCCGAGGACGCTATCATTTCGGACGAGCTCAATCACGCAAGCATAATCGACGGCGTAAGACTCAGCAAGGCAAAGAGATATCGATATAAGAACAACGACATGGCGGACCTTGAAGCTCAACTTAAAGCCGCAGACAAGGACGGCGCACGTCAAAAGGTAATAGTTACCGACGGCGTATTCTCCATGGACGGCATAATCGCAGACCTTAAAGGAATATGCGACCTCGCGGATAAATACGACGCGCTCGTATGCGTAGACGACAGCCATGCAACCGGTTTTGTGGGCAAGACGGGACGCGGTAGCGCAGAGCATTGCGGAGTTCAAGGCAGAGTGGATATCATTACCGGCACCTTCGGAAAGGCGCTCGGCGGCGCTTCGGGCGGATTCACTTCGGGCAGAAAGGAGATCATTGATCTGCTTCGTCAAAGAAGTAGGCCGTATCTTTTCTCCAACACGCTTGCTCCGGCTATGTGCGCGGCGACCATAAAGGTGCTCGATATGTTGACCAAGAGCACGGCGCTTCGCGACAAGGTAATGGAAAACGCGGCATATTTCAGATCGGAAATGGCAAAGAACAACTTCGACCTTGCCGGCGCAGGTCATGCGATCATACCCGTTATGCTTTATGACGCCGTTCTCGCTCAAAAGTACGCCGTAAAGATGCTCGAAAAGGGCATTTACGTAACGGGCTTCTTCTATCCCGTCGTTCCGAAGGGCAAGGCTCGTATCCGTACGCAAATGTCCGCGGCACATACCAAAGAGGATATCGACAAGTGCGTAAAGGCGTTCGTCGAAACAAGAAAAGAGATAGAAAACAAATAAATGAAAACGCTTTTTATTCGAGCCGAAGGACTTTACCCGTATTACAATCAAGCGATAGAAGCCACGCTTTTGGGCATGG
>CANQUR010000035.1 GCA_947627075.1 uncultured Clostridia bacterium | reverse complement strand
TAGTAAATCGCACACGGTCAGCTCGGCGGCGACCTGCGGAGCGGAAGTACAAAAGGGCAATCCGCCCGAGGAGCGCAAACTTCAAAGGCTTTTCCGCGATCCCGAAGCAAGCAAATTGATAATAAGGTGCAACGACTTCGGCGCGGGCGGCGTGTGCGTCGCAATAGGCGAACTCTCCCCCGGGCTGGACATATACCTCGATAGAGTAAACAAGAAATACGAGGGACTTACGGCGACCGAGCTTGCAATAAGCGAATCGCAAGAGCGCATGGCAGTAGTCGTAAAGGCGGAAAACGCCGACAGATTCATAGAAATTGCCGAACGCGAAAACCTCAAATCGGTAAAGGTAGCAATCGTCACGGACAGCGGAAGATTGAGAATGTTCTATAAGGACGAGACGATCGTGGATATTTCGCGCGAATTTCTCGATACGAACGGTGTAAAACAGCAGATCGACGCCGAAATAACCGACAATTGTGCAAACGGTTATTTCGAAAAATATGCGTCGGACGCGCAAAAGCGGCTCGAAAGCGACGCTCGCAAGGCGGTCCTCGACGCGCTTATGCAACCGGGAGTATGCTCTCAAAAGGGCATGGGCGAAAATTTCGACAGCACGATAGGCGCGGGCACGGTGCTCATGCCGTTTGGTGGCAAATATCAACTCACGCCGTCGATGATAATGGCGAGCAAACCGCCGGTAAGCGGATTTACGCACACGGTGACTTGTTCGTCATACGCTCTTTATCCCGAACTGAACAAGGTTTCTCCGTTTGTGGGCGCGGCTCATTCGGTGACGAGCGCGGTGGCAAAGCTCATCGCCTCGGGCGTAAAATACGACAGTATAAGGCTGACCTTGCAGGAGTTTTTCAAAAAGCTCGGCAAGGATCCGAAGCGTTGGGGCGAGCCTCTCGCCGCCCTTCTCGGCGCATTCGAAGCGCAAATGGGGCTCAAAACGGCGGCAATAGGCGGCAAGGACAGCATGAGCGGCAGTTTTGAGGATCTCGACGTTCCGCCTACGCTCATCGCATTTGCCATGGGCATTTCGGACGACGAAAAGCTCATTCACAATACGTTCGATAAGGACGGCTATATATACGAGTTCGAGTTGAAGCGACGCGAAAGCGGCTTGCCCGATTTCGAAAGCGTAAGAAAGACCTTCCTTGAAGTGGAAAAGCTCATTGCGGACAAAAAGATACTTTCCGCGGCAGTGGTCGAGGAAGGCGGCAGAGTGTGCGCTATCATTAAGTCACTGCTCGGAAGCGGCAAGGGAGTCACGATGTCGCTCGGCGGCGAAGATTTCGCACCCCATTACGGCAATATATTGCTCGTGAGCAAGGAAAAGCTCTCTTGCGGCAAATATATCGGAAAGATAGCGGACGGCGGATATAAGCTCGGCAATGTCGAGTTTACGTTCGAGGAGCTTCGAAACGCATTCGAAAAGCCTCTCGAACAGTTCTATCCCACGACTGCGCCCGCCGAAGGTAATGCCATAGCTTCGTCGCACGTCGGCGAGGAGTACGTTTCCAAACTCACAACGGCAAAGCCTCGCGTGTTCATTCCCGCATTCCCGGGAACAAACTGCGAGCTCGATACGGCGAGGGCATTTGCGCGCGCGGGCGCCGAGCCGGATATTTTTGTCATAAAAAATCAAAAGCCGTCCGATATTCGCGAGTCTATCGAACAGCTTGTAAAGCACATAAAGAATGCGCAGATAATAGCCTTTCCGGGCGGATTTTCGGCGGGCGACGAGCCGGACGGAAGCGGCAAATTCATAGCGACGGTATTCAAAAATCCGTTTATCGCCGAAGCAGTCGAGGAGCTTTTGTACGAACGCGACGGACTTGCGCTCGGCATTTGCAACGGCTTTCAGACGCTAATCAAGCTCGGACTTCTTCCCTACGGCAAGATAGTTGGGCAGGACGCCGATTCGCCTACGCTCACATTCAACAATATAGCGCGTCACGTCAGTACGATATGCCGCGTGCGCGTGGGTAGCACCTGCTCGCCATGGCTGAGCGGAGTAAAGGTGGGCGAGATATACAACGTGCCCGTAAGTCACGGCGAGGGTAAATTCATCGCCTCGTCCGAGCATTTCATGCGAATGCTCTCATCGGGGCAGATCTTCTCGCAATATGCCGATCTCGACGGCAATGTGACTATGAATTCGCCGTATAACCCCAACGGTTCTTACTATGCGGTCGAGGGTATCGTTTCGCCCGACGGCAGGATAATCGGAAAGATGGGACACGCCGAGCGCATAGGAAAGGGCTTGTATCAAAATATTCCCGGCGAATTCGATATGAAGATCTTCGAATCGGGCGTGAACTACTACAAATAAAAAGCGAAATAAAACGAGCGCGACAGCGAAATAAAAAAGCGGGATCCTCTTTTTTGGGGAGTCCCGCAATTTTTTTGCGTCATATTTATATTTGAGACCGCCTTCGTCAAGGCAACTTTCGCCCGAACTAAATTAAAAAAGCGAGAATCTTCGCATAGCATAATCAAAAAATCGTTAGTCCCATAAGCAAATAAAAGAATGGGCACAGCGCGGCGCGGTGCGACATAAGATAAAGCAGAAAAACACGGAGCTTTACTTATGACATTAGAGATACTTGCGGGGATAATGATACCGTTTGTGGGTACGACGATCGGCGCGGCGGCGTCGCTCATGTGCAAGAGGAGCGTTTCGGCGCGGCTCGACAAATTGCTTATGGGGTTTGCGGCGGGAGTAATGATGGCGGCGTCGGTTTGGTCGCTCATCATGCCGTCGGTGGAGATGGCGGCGGAGCGAGGCGAGCCGTCATATTTGCCCGCGTCGATAGGCTTTGCGTTGGGCATAGGAACTCTCATGCTGATAGACGTACTGTTGCCGACCGAGGCGGGCGGCGGCGCGAAGCGAAAGCGCGATATGCTTATTCTCGCCGTAACAGTGCATAACGTTCCCGAGGGTATGGCGGTGGGAGCGGTCTTTGCCGGTCTAATGGCGGGAAGCGATGGCATAACGCTTGCGGCGGCATTGTCGTTGAGCATAGGGATAGCGCTTCAAAACATTCCCGAGGGCGCCATAGTGGGTATGCCGCTCGTTTCGGCGGGGAAGGGCAAAGGTCGGGCGTTTTTTGCGGGCACGATGTCCGGCGCCGTCGAGCCTGTCGCGGCTCTTATAACCATAGCGTTATACGTGATAGTGGTCGCCGTGCTTCCGTACTTGTTGGCGTTTGCGGCGGGCGCAATGATCTATGTCGTAGTAAAGGAGCTCATTCCCGAGATAAGCGAGGGCAACTGCGGGATACTCGGTTTGAGCATAGGATTTGTGCTTATGATGATAATGGATCTTGCGCTCTGACGCGCTTTTTTATGTGAAAAAATAAACTTAATATGTTTAGCCGAGAAAAAACGGCAATAAAAAAGAGAAAAAGGAAGCGGCTCGAAATATAAAAAAAGTGCGCCTAATACTATATTAGGCGTACTTTGCGATAGAAACAAAACAATTTCCATTTATATCATTCTACTATTTCACCCTCCCTTTGTCAATACTTTTACGCCTTTTTCTAGGCTTTTTCTTGACTTTTTTTGCTTTTTTTATGCCGCTCTTTTCGCTTTTGTCCGTTTTTGCATGTTTTTCACATTCGAATAGCTCTTTTTTCTTCTTCGCCGCTTTGTGAAAAGTTCATCTAATATAGTATTAGGCGCACAAAAGGGGCGATAGCAATGACAAAGCAGTGAAAGACCACAAAACCATTGTGAGGAACAATGGTAAAAATAAAAGGAGGTAAACAAGGAATGAAAAAGGCAAAAGCAGTCGTACTTTCGCTCGTGCTTGCAATGAGCGTCATGGTCGGATTGGTAGCGTGCAACGAAAAAGAAGAGCACGTACACAGTTACGGCGCATGGCAGACCGTAAAGGCGGCAACATGTACGGAAGACGGCGAAGAGAAGCGCGTATGCAGCGAATGCGGCGACGAGCAGAAGCGTGTGCTTGAATCAAGGGGCTCGCATAGCTACGGCAAATGGCAAGAGACGAAGGAAGCCAAATGCGAAGAAGCGGGCGAAGAGGAGCGCGTATGCAGCGAATGCGGCGACGTGCAGACGCGAGAGATAGAACCACTCGGATATCACAGCTATGGCAGATGGCAGGTAGAGCAGGAAGCCACATGTGGAATAGCGGGAGCGCGCAAGAGGACGTGCACGGTATGCGGCAAGGAAGAAATACAGGATATAGAGGCATTGACGCATAGGTACGGCAATTGGCAAATAGTGAAGCCGACGGACGAGGAGCCGGGCAGCGCGGTCAAGGTGTGCAGCAGATGTGTCGACGGCATAGAAGGACACACAGTGAGTGTTGAATTGCCGGTGCTTACGGACGAAGGCTATACCAAGGTAGCGAAGGGCAACGAGCCGAGCTGTTTGAAGGGAAGCATTACGATATATACTATAACGATAAGCGGCGAGGTGTTCAAGTTCGAGAGCGAAACGGAAGCGTTGGGTCACAGATACGGCGACTGGACGATAGAAGCTCCGAGTGATATCGAAGGCGGCATAGCTACGAGGTATTGCGACAGATGCGAGCCTGGTACGGCAGGTCATGTGGAAACCAAGTCATTGCCCGCGCTTACGGACGAAGGATATACGAAGGTCAGCGATACAGCCACCTGCGTAGATGTCGGTGAAAGCAAGTATGAGATAACGATAGACGGCGAGAAGATAGAGTTCACTATCGACACGCCGGCAAAGGGACATACATACGGAGCATGGAACGTAGAGAAGCCCACCGAGGATAAGCCGGGCAAGGCGAGCAAGGAATGTTCGATATGCGATGGCGAAACGAAAGGGCACAAGGTGGAGATAGAGCTTCCCGTGCTCGGAGATTCAAGCTATATTATCGAATGCGAAAAGGTGCAAGATTGCACGCAGTCCACTACGGGCACATATAAATACAGCTATCTCGACGAAGTCATATCCTTCGAGGCTGCCATTCAAGGCGGACATAGATATGGATTGACTTTTAAGTCAATACCCACCTTTGAAGATCAAGGTGTGGTAGGCGCGGAATGTGTAAAATGCGGCAATGCACTCGATGACATTATTTTGCCTATACTCAATAGTCCGTTGTATACATTGACCGACAACACCGCTACTTGTATAGACGGCGGCACAGGTCGTTATTCCTTGTCTGTAGCGGGAATAGATATAAGCTTTACCGGAGTTACGGGCGAGCTCGGTCATATATATGAAGGCGACAGCAAGATTTGCACACGTTGTCAAGAAAATAAGGACGATGTATTCGAAAGTATCTTTTGCGGCACCTGGTTGCCGGATACATCGCTCGTGTTGGGCAATGAGCAGATCGTTATAGACAAGAATTCGGTGTTGTGGGGAGATAAGCAATCGACCAAAGTTTCTCGTGTTTCAAGCTCCGGATCAAACACTGTCGCTACCAGAAGCTTTACCGTAAACAATAAAAATTACACTTTGCGTTTTTATCCCACAATATACACCTCGACGGACAATTACACAAAGTTTTACAGAATGGTTTTCGACGGTGTAAATTACTATAAAACCGATTGCTTGATGGAAGCGTTCGATGAAAACGCGAGCGGTATATGGGATTGTGAGATCAATACCACAGGTTACCATGTTTCCTTTGTACAGTTAAGGGGAAGGTCGGTATTTCTCGATGGAATAAAAGGCACTATCAAAATGTATACGAAAAACGAAAACGGCTATTCGGTCAGATTTTCCGCTAATATAGGCGCCGATGATAACTACACCGGTGCGTCGGGCTACAATACATATACATTTGACGTTAACTATGATGAAAATGCCAAGTCTTTAACATTGAATGAAGTAAATATGATGGCTTACAAATGTACTAAAAGAGCCGAAGAAGTACACCCCGAACGCAAGGGCACGTATGTGAGCAGCGACGGTAAAAATGTAGGCGTTTATACCGACAAGGGTGAATTTTACTATAATGATATTTACTGCTTTATTTTCGATGAGAACGGACTTTGCTTTATTTATGACGATGTAAGATACGAATTTTCTTATAATGACAAGGATAAAACGATAACTCTTAATTGTTTGTGGCTCAATATAGAAAATCTCGTACTTTCGTATCGTGACGAACAACCCGCTTAATAAAGAAGGAGGATAAAAAATGAAGAAAAAGCTTATAAGCATAATATTATCCTTGATGATCGTGATATGCATGGCGGTAGTGGCTATCGCGTGCAACGACGGAAACAGCAAGGATAATGATACTGTGCTTTCGGTAGACGAGGCATACGCTACGGCGGTGAAACTCGGCTACGAAGGCACACTGGACGACTTTATAAAGACCCTCAAAGGAGATAAGGGTAAGGACGGACAGGACGGCGAGGACGGACGCGACGGCAGACCCGGTCGCGACGGCGTAGGCGTGGAGAGCGTAACCATAAACGACGACGGCGAGCTTGTAATTACGCTCGACGACGGGACAGTAATAAACCTCGGCGTCATCATCGGCAAAAACGGTGAGGACGGACAAGACGGACAAGATGGACAGGATGGACAGGACGGACAAGACGGCGAGGACGGCAAGGACGGAGTAGGCGTCGAGGATGTAGAAGTTACCGAGGACGGCGAGCTTGTGCTCACTCTTTCGGACGGAACGGTAAAGAGACTGGGAAAGATAACGGGTGAGAACGGCGTAGGAGTAAAGGACGCGCATATAGACGAGGAAGGAAAACTTGTCATCACCTTAAACGACGACAGCGAAATAACGCTTGATTCGGTAACGGGTACGGGCATACAGAGCATAGAATTCAATGCGCAAGGACAGCTTGTTATAACGCTTACCAACGGCGAAAAGATCACACTCGATATGCCAAAGGATAACCATGTTCATAAGTATGGATTCTGGGAATTACAAAAGGCGCCGTCATGTACCGAAGGCGGATACAGCACTCGTAAATGCACAGAATGCGACCATGTGGAATATGACTTTTCTTATCCTTTGGGACATAAGCTTACGGGAGAACCTCTTTACAGAGAACCTATCGTAGACAACACTCATGGCTTTGAATTATATCTTTGCGAAAGGTGCGGCTCTGCCGAGGTAAAACTTTTGCACAGATACGGCGAGGACGGCACCTGCGAGTGGTGTGATCAATACATAACCGAAAGTCAAGGACTTGAGTTTACCCTCAATAGTGACAATTCTTCGTACACCTTCTCGGGTATGGGCGATTGCCAGGACGTGACATTAGCTATTCCGGCATATCACTTGGGCTTGCCTGTTACTGCGATAGGTGCTAATGCGGTGGGCAGCAACACGGAGAGTAAGGCGAACAAGACCGTAAAGACGGTAATAATTCCCGAAACGATAGAAGAAAACTTGGGTATTCCGTATGCCTTTAGTAATACAAATGTGGAAAAGGTCATCGTAAAGTCGATACATGCTACGTTGAGATATTACTTTTACAATGCTAAAGCCTTGAAGGAAGTAGTGCTTCCCGAAGGAATGATGACAATAGGGGATTATGCTTTTGACGGTTGCACGGCACTTACCTCGATCAAGCTACCCGATTCGATAACGTCCATAGGCAAATATGCTTTTCATCAAGCCCCGATAAGTGAATTGAGTCTACCGAAAAATTTAAGAGATATAGGAGATTATGCTTTTGCCGGAAATAAGGCTTTGACGTCCGTTTTGTGGTCGAAAACAATAAAAACGATAGGCAATAGTGCGTTCAATGGCTGTACCGAATTGGCGACCGTAACAGCTTACAGTACAAAGTCCACAAACGATAGCGCTATCGAAACGATAGGCAAAAATGCATTCCAAAATTGCTCCTCTTTGACAGATCTGTCGACGTCTTTGTTCCAAAGCAGTCATCGACCGTTGAATATAGACAATTATGCATTCCAAAATTGCACTTCGCTTAAAATGTCAACTGTGCCCGGTCAATTAAAGGAGGTAGGCGATTATGCGTTCGACAATTGCCCGGGATTTACGGGGAATAATTTAGGTTCTCGTCCGAAGATAGGCAAATATGCATTCCGAAATTCGGGCGTCAAAGGCGCCATCACGATAGGAAGCTCCAATACGTCTTTAGGAGCGAACGCTTTCGAAGGATGCACGGGCATTACAAGCGTAACTATTTCGAGTGGGGTTACAACCCAGGTCGGCACAAACGCATTCAAAGATTGTACGGGCATCACAAGCGTAACGATTTATGACACTTGTACGAGCGCGAGCGCAGCTTTTGCAGGCTGCTCGAATATAAAGACCATAAACTTTAAGTCGGATTCCAAAACCGGTACCGGAATATTGAAATGTTCGCCGTTCGGAAACTCCAATATAGAAGATGGCGTTAAGGTCAATTTCGACAGCGGTATCCATACGCTCGGCTCCATATTCAACGGTTTGCCGCAATCGGCGGTTGTCATTCCGGCACAGGTAGATACTCTTTCGGATAGAGCGTTATACAATGCGCTTGCCGCTACTATCACGATACCCAAGACCGTGACTAATATCGGTAAATCGTTGTTCGCATCTAATAGTAAGGTGGAACACGTCATATTTGAAAGCGATGCTCCTATCGATCTCGGATTCAATGGCACGAAGTCTTCGGCTACCTACGTGGCACAAGGTTTCTTCTATAATTGCAGCAAGCTCGCTTCCATCAAATTCGGCGAGCTTCCCGAGAATACTTTGCCCGAGGGTACGACGATCGACGAAAGCGCATTCTACGGCTGTAAAATGCTTAAAAATTTGACTCTCAATTCCGATCTCGAAAATATTCCCATAAATGCTTTCGCTACGTCCGGTTTGACCGAGATACATTTCGGCGAGGGCGTCAGAAGTTTGGGAGATAAGGTGTTCTATCAATGCGCCGATCTCGAAAGCGTTATTTGCGATGATGACAGCACTCTCGAATCCATAGGAGTTTCGACATTCGAATCGTGCGCAAAGCTTTCGGAAGTCAAGCTTTCGAAGCATTTGGTAAGCATAGGCGAATCCGCCTTCAAGTCTTGCACTCTGCTTTCCGAGATCTCCATTCCCACGACGGTGAGGATCATAGGCAAAACGGCGTTTGCAACTTGTTCGGGACTTACAAGCGTCACGCTTCCGATCGAATTCGATACGTTGGGAGCGAACATTTTCCAAAATTGCAGAGCTATAACGGAAATCACTTATCAAGGCAATGCCCTTTCTATGGAATTCCCGAGCGCTATCTTCGGAACGGCAAACATGACCGAAAATGTAAAATTGACTTTGCCCGAAAATCTTTTGTCACTGGGCAAAAACGTACTTACGGGTATAAAGCTCGATACGCTTGAGCTTCCCAAATATCTTACGATTTTGGGCAGTAATGTGTTCGACAATCTTAAATTTACTACCATGACCATTCCGTCTACGGTAAAGACCATTCCCGGCGGACTGTTCTATAACTGCACGGAGCTCAATAAGGTCGTATTCGAAGGCGATCTTCAAGAGATCCCGTCGGCTACTCGCGGTATGTTCGAGGGTTGCGCAAAGCTTACGAGCTTCAAGTTCGGCAAGCTTGCGGAAAATACGTTGCCCAAACAAACGAATATTGTCGCAAGTTTATTCAGCGGTTGCAAATTGCTTGAAAATGTAACTTTGCCCGAAGGCGTGACCGAAATAGGTAACTCGGCTTTCAAAAATTGCGAAAAACTCAATATTAGCATACCTTCGACGCTTACTTCCATAGGATCGTCTGCGTTTGAAAACTGCAAGATGTTGGAAAGTTTGTCCCTTCCGATGACGCTCGATGTCGGTTCAAACGCTTTCAGCGGTTGCAACAATATAAAGAGCATTACATTTACGGGTACGGGCGATACGCTTGGCTACGGCAAATCGATATTCTCGGGACTCACTCTCGATTCGCTTACCATACCTAATACGGTAAACACATTCGGTGGATATGCGCTCGGCGGTATCAACCTTAAGGATGGAAATTACACCATACCGGCAAGTATAACGACGTTCAAGGATTATGCGCTTGCCGAATGCGAGATCACGAATATAACCGTGCCCTTGACCGTAAAGACCATGGGAAACGGTATATTCTATGCCTGCAAGGCGCAAAAGATCGTAATTGAGCAAGAACTTACCGATCTTCCGAGCATAACGAGAAGCAACATGGTATATGGTTTCTTCTATAACAATACAAATCTTACAAGCTTCAAAATAGGCAGCAATGCGGAAAACACTCTTCCCAAAGGAATGACGAGTATTCCGGATAGAACTTTTAACGGTTGCGGTATCACATCTATAGTTATTCCTGACACCGTGAAGGAAATTGGGCAGTACGCATTTGCAAGTTCAAAATTGACAAGCATCGATTTGCCTAATGTCACGACCTTGGGATATGCGGCATTCAGTACTTGTAAATCTCTTACCGAAGTCAATATTCCCAATCTCGAAACGATCAATGCATGCTGTTTCCAGAATTGTAATTTACTTACTTCGATCAGCTTCCCCAAACTCAAAACCATATCGGGTTCCAGTGCGTTTAGCGGTTGTACGGGCTTGACTTATGCCGAGATAGGAGGAGAGACGATCCCGAAATACACGTTCCAAGGTTGCTCTACTCTTAAAACAATAAAGCTGATAAATGCCGTAACGCTGCAAGAGGAATGCTTTACAAGGTGCACAAGACTTGAAACGGTGATACTTCCGATAACGCTTAAAACGATCGAAGAAAGCACTCTTGTGGGTGTAAACTCATTGAAGAACGTTTATTATATGGGTGATAGCACCGATAAGACGGGTATTACGATCGGATCCTTGTACAATACGGGATTTAGGAACGCGAACGCATGGTACTATTATCGTGATGAACAGCCTACCGAAAAAGGCAACTTCTGGCACTATGACGAAGGCAACAATCCCGTTGTTTGGGAGATCGCCTAAACGAAAAAAGACTAATCAAGCGTCAAGAGAGAATCTTGACATTGCCAAATCCTTCTTTATGCTCCATGCCTTTCGGCACGGGGCATATTGCTTTATAAAGGAAAGAGCATATTGATTTATAAGGAAAGAAAGTAGGTGGAAGCGATTTACCTTATGAAAGGCTTCCCCTCGACCTTATAAAGCCTTCACCTCCTTACAGGAGGGGAAGGTGGCACGAACGAAGTGAGTGACGAAAGAGGTGGTATATAAAATCAACCGTATGACCTTGACGATAGAAAGCACGAAGTGCCGGATACTCGCCGTAGGCTCGTGGCGTTCGTCGCTACGCTCCTCGGCTAAAGAGGTGGTATGAAATAAGCTGTATAAAATCCTCACCACCGCCTACGGCGGAGCCTCCCCTTTTACAAAAAGGGGAAGCCTTGCATGCGCATGACCGAACTATTACATTGCCCTCCTCAGCCGAGCGAACAACGTGAGCGAACGCCACGGAGCGAAGCGGAGTATCCGTCATTTCGCTATTCGCTCAATGCCACCTTCCCCCCGTAGTGGGGAAGGCTAAATACGGAGCGAATGACCAAATAAAAGGCTTCCCCCGCGAATAAGGCATGAATAGAAAACAAAAGCAATTATCGGGGGAGGCTCCGACGAAGTCGGTGGTGAGGGTCTTACCCAACAAGCGCCCATTGCGACGAGGTGGTGAGGGTCTCATTATAATATGTGGAAATCCTCCTCAGCCGAGCGAAGCGAGCTAACCCTCCTCAGCCGAGCGAACTTCCTTATTTTTTGCCGCAGTCAATAATCTTTGCCGACGCGCGCGAAAATATTGACCTCACGGTCGAATTGTGCTATAATTTTTCCCGAGGTACAATTATGAGGATCGCGCTCATCACAAACGGCTTTTTCGTGACTCCGAAAACCGAGGAAATAAAAAATCTGCTCGTCAACGCGCTCAAAGACAAGGGCGCGGAACTTGTCATACTCAAAAACGACGGCTTGACGGCGGACAACGTCTCTTGCAAGCCGCCATTCGACCGCGCGCTCTTTTGGGACAAGGACGTATTGCTTTGCAAAAAGCTCGAAGCCCTGGGCGTGAGGACGATCAATTGCTCCAAAGCGCTCGCAAATTGCGACGACAAGGCGTTGACTTCGGTCGTCGCGGCGGAAGCGGGCTTGCCTATGCCGATCACGGTCGTCGCGCCGTTCACCTATGCGAATATAGGCTACGACAACCTCGACTTTTTGAGGGCGGTCACCGACAAGATCGACTTTCCCTTAGTCGTCTAGGAAAGTCACGGCTCTTTCGGTCAGCAGGTGTACCATGATCGCAACTTCC
>CANQUR010000034.1 GCA_947627075.1 uncultured Clostridia bacterium | reverse complement strand
TGGTTGTACTTGGAATAGGCGGCGCCGCACTCGGCCCGCTTGCGGTGTCCACTGCATTGTTGCATTTGAGACATAACGAACTTCCGCGCGAAAAACGCAATGCGCCTAAATTTTATGTCGAGGATAATATCGATCCTGAAAGAATGACGGCTTTGCTCGACGTCATCGATCTCGATAACACATATTTTATAGTTATAACAAAGAGTGGTGAAACAAGCGAAACTTTGAGCCAATTTCTCATAGCCTATAATTTGCTTAAGGAAAGGCTCGGTGACAAAGCAAAGAGCAGGATAGTTGCCGTCACTACCATAGGCAAAGGTACTCTTTATAATATCGCGAAAAAAGAAGACTTTAAGATTTTCGGCATAGGAAAAGGCGTGGGCGGTAGGTTTTCGGTCTTTTCGCCCGTCGGACTTGTACCGCTTGCTTGCGTCGGCATAGATATAAAGGAGTTTATAGACGGAGCTCGGAAAGCCGAAAAATATTGTCGTTGCGAAAATGCGAATGAAAACATCGCGCTTATGCGCGCTACGCTCAATATTTCGGCTTATAAAAAAGGATGTAACATAAATGTTATGATGCCCTATGCGGACAGTTTGAAATATATTTCCGATTTTTATGCACAGCTGTGGGGCGAATCGCTCGGTAAAAAATACGATTTGGACGGAAACAGTGTGAATGTAGGGCAAACTCCGGTCAAAGCTTTGGGAGTGACCGATCAACACAGTCAAATACAGCTTTATACAGAGGGACCTTTTGATAAAGTCATTACTTTTTTGTCAGTCAAAAACTTCAGAAGCGAATGCCTTTTGCCGAGAGTTCCGGTGGACGGTATGGAATTTTTGAAAGGACACACTCTCAATGAGCTTATTGCCGCCGAATGCAAAGCGACCGCATTTGCACTGAAAAAATCCGAAAGGATGAATATGACGCTTTATATCGATAAAGTTACTCCGGCGTCTATCGGAGAACTTATCATGATATTAATGTTCGAAACGGCATTTGCGGGTGCATTGTTGCATGTGGATACTTATGACCAGCCCGGCGTGGAAGAAGGTAAAAAAGCGACATTTGCCATGATGGGCAGGGTCGGTTATGAGGAAAAACTAAAGGAAATGACTTTTTCCGAAAACGAATATATTATAGAGAGGAATTAATAATGAACAAAAAAACGATCGAATCGGTCAATGTAAGCGGCAAAAAATGCCTTGTAAGGTGTGACTTCAACGTGCCTATGTCGGGTGGTGAAATAACCGACGATACGCGTATCCGTGCGGCGTTACCCACAGTAAAATACCTTATGGAACATGGCGCAAAGGTCATACTTTGCTCGCATCTCGGCAGACCAAAAGGCGAATTCAATATGAAATATTCGCTCAAGGCTGTTTCAGTCAGATTGTCCGAACTTCTCGGCAAGACTGTTATATTTGCCAATGACGTTATAGGCGAGGATGCCAAAGCGAAAGTCGCCGCTTTGAAAAACGGAGAAGTTCTTCTTCTTGAAAATCTTCGCTTTCATAAGGAAGAAGAGGCAAACGACAAAGAGTTTTGCCGTAGCTTGTCGGAATTTTGCGATATATACGTAAACGACGCATTCGGCACTGCGCACCGAGCTCATGCTTCGACCGCGGGCATAGTAACATATGGCTTTGCGCCGGTAGCCGTGGCGGGATTCCTAATTGCAAAAGAGCTCGAATGCCTCGGCGGCGCACTTGAAGATCCCAAAAGACCGTTTGTGGCGATCCTCGGCGGTGCAAAAGTCTCGGATAAGATAGGCGTAATAAATAATTTGATAGATAAAGCGGATACGATCCTTATCGGCGGCGGAATGGCGTATACGTTCTTGAGCGCTCAAGGAAAATCGATAGGCAAGAGCCTTTGTGAAACGGACAAGATCTCGCTTGCCAAGGAACTTCTCGAAAAAGCAAAAGAAAGGAAAGTAAAGTTGCTTTTGCCTGTTGACGCAAAGGTCGCAAAAGCTTTTCCCGATCCGATAGATTCGGATATTCCGTTTAAGCAGGTCGATATCGACGCTATAGGTTGTGACGATATGGCTCTCGATATAGGCGATAAGACAGCGGAGCTTTACGGCAAGGAATTGAGATCGGCGGGTACTGTGGTTTGGAACGGACCTATGGGTGTGTTCGAAAATAAAAATTTTGCTACGGGCACATATCGCATCGCGTCGGCGCTTGCGGAAGGCAAATGCATTTCGATAGTCGGCGGAGGTGACAGCGCGGCTGCCGTTCAACAAATGGGATTGGGCGATAAGATGACGCATATTTCCACGGGTGGAGGTGCGAGCCTCGAATATCTCGAAGGTAAGGTGCTTCCCGGTATTGCTTGTTTGAACGATCTATAAATTTTCAATAGAATTCTACTAAAGCGGCAAGGCGAAAAGCTTTGTCGCTTTTTTGTGCAAAAAATATTTTGTCGTTAAAGGCGATACATTGTCATTATTTGTCGAATATCGGCATATAAATGTTTGTATTATCTCACCTCGGAGCAAATATGATAATAGAAACATTTTTATCGTTTTTAAGCAAGATATTCTGTTTTACATCCTTTGTAAACAACAAAGGTTCGTTTCCTCGACCGCTTTCGCCCGACGAGGAAAGGGAATGTATATCAAGACTAAAGGAAGGCGACATGACTGCACGGGAAAAGCTTATAAGGCACAACCTGCGGCTCGTTGCCCATATTGTCAAAAAATATACCGGAGCAGGCGAGGCGGATGACCTTATATCGGTGGGAACTATAGGGCTTATAAAAGGTATCGAAAATTTCGAGTACGGCAAGGGCAGTCAGCTTGCCACGTTTTGCGCAAAATGCATAGATAACGAGATTTTGATGTATATTCGCGCAAACAAAAAGCATCGTAATACCGTTAGCCTTTCGGAATCTGTCGGTACCGATAAGGATGGCAATGAGATCACTTTGATGGATATTTTGCCCGCGAAGGGAGAAAGTGTTTTTACTCGGGTCGAGACCGAGATCATGTATGAGCAGATCCTCGATATAATGAAAAGAGTTTTGACCCCGCGCGAAAAAAAGATAATATGTTATCGCTACGGAATAGGAACCGAAAGGCTTACTCAACTTCAGATCGCGGAAAAATTGAAAATATCTCGTTCATATGTATCGAGAATAGAAAAACGCGCTCTCGAAAAACTTTATAAAGGATTTAATTCATAAAACGTCAAAGAATTGTTCAAATTGTTGCGTTTGCCGCAAATATTTGCTTATTCTGTTAGACATAATAAGCATTTAATGTGCATAAAAGTTGCTTTTATGCAGTCGAAAGTTTGTCATTTTCGAAAATTTTTCATATGAATTCGCTTGATTCTTTTGTCCGAATATTGTATAATATTTGCATCCGAGATGATCGGACGGTTGCGTGTTTTCACGAGGAAAGTCCGAGTACCGCAGAACAGAATGCCGGCTAACTACCGGTGGAGGCGACTCCAAGGAAAGTGCAACAGAGATAGACCGCCCGTTTCGGGTAAGGATGGAAAGGCGAGGTAAGAGCTCACCGCCTTTGCGGCGACGCGAAGGGCACATGTAAACCCCATTCGGTACAAGATTGAAAGAGAATATAAGGTTGTTCGCCCTCTCTTCAGTATCGCTCGAGCTCGTCGGCAACGACGCGCCAAGATAGATAACCGTCGAATACAGAACTCGGCTTATAGATCATACTCGGTATTTTGACTTACGAAGTCCGTTTGATACGGACTTTTATTTTATAAAAATCGTCATAAGGTGCATACTAACCTTATGCTTATAATTTTTATAAAGTCATTTATAATTTTCGTTGTTGTCCTTATAGCCGTTCGGCTTATGGGAAAGCGAACGATAAGCGAAATGCAACCTTTTGAGCTTGTCATAACTCTTGTCATAGCCGAGGTCGCTTGCATACCCATTAATGATCCGTATATACCGTTTTACAGCAGCATAGTTCCCATAGTCACATTGAGCTTTTTGCAGATCGTATTGTCTTTTGTGGCGAGAAAGAGCTTGTGGGCAAGGAGAATGATAAGCGGAAAAGCGCTCATTGTAATAGATAAAAACGGCATAAATTTCGAGAATCTGCAAAAGATGAATATGAATGTGCACGATCTTATAGAGACTGTCCATACAAGCGGATATATGGATATAAACGAGATTGAGTATGCCATCATCGAGACCAATGGCAAAATGAGTGTCGTGGAGCGCATGACCGATCCGACCAAGCCGGTTCCCGCGCTTTTGCCGCTCATTTTGATCGTTGACGGCAAGTGGAACGATGACAATTTGAAAAAGGCGGGAACTACGGAGTCGGCTGTAAATGTGGTTTTGCATAAGAACGGATTGAAAAGCGTCAAGGATGTTTTGTATGCCGACGTTCGTCAAGACGGAAGTATGTACGTATCTCCCAAAAAGTCGAAATTTTTTACGGCGAAGGTTGCGGTGAGCAAAGGAGGCAGTTGGTGAAAAAGCTCATAGTGATAAGCATAATATTCGTATTGATGATAGGCGGTGCGCTTTGGGAGATATTTTATACGACTTCCACTTACAATAAAATTTATGATGGTTTGATCGAAGTTCAAAAGAGTATGGATCGTCACGAAGACGTTTATAATGAGGAAACGCTCGAGCTCACTCGCAAAACCGTTGGAATTTGGGAACAAAACAAAGAAATTTTATTTTGTCTCGGCAATCATAACGTGCTTCGTACCGTTGACGAAAAGCTCGAAAGCTTAAAGGCTATGGTAAATATAAATTATACCGACGACGCAAAGGTCATGGTGTCTATTTCGCTTGAACTGATAAAGGCGATACAAAACGACTGCGTTCCCAATATGACAAACTTATTCTGAATTCATAGTAAAACCCAAAATCTTACAGATAAACGGTTGCATTTTTCACATATTTATAGTATAATAGCTTCACTATCTAATGTGGAGGATTGTATTTTATGAGTTTAAGCAAAAGAGCTTTGGGTGTTTCGCCTTCTCTTACTTTGGCTATTTCGGCTAAAGCGAAGAAAATGAAAGCGGACGGTCTGGATGTAATTTCCTTTGGCGCGGGGGAGCCCGACTTCGATACTCCGAAATATATAATCGATGCCGCCAAAGAGGCTCTTGACAAAGGCATGACAAGGTACACGCCCGCAAGCGGTACTTTGGAGCTTCGCAAAGCGATATGCGATAAATTGGAAAAAGAAAACGGTGTCACTTATGATGTGGGACAGATCGTAGTCAGCAACGGAGCAAAACATTCACTTTCGAACGCGATACGCGCGTTGGTCGAAAAGGGCGACGAGGTTATCATTCCGGCGCCGTATTGGCTCACTTATCCCGAGCTTGTCAAGCTTTCGGACGGAACTCCCGTCATAGTAAAGTTGCTTCCCGAAAATGGTTTCAAGCTCACGCCCGAACAACTTCGCAAAGCGATAACGCCCAAAACCAAGGCGATAATATTGAATAATCCAAGCAACCCCACGGGTGTGGTATATAACAAAGAAGAAATTGCCGCGCTCGCAAAGGAACTTGAAAATCATAAACAGGTCTATGTTATATCGGATGAGATCTACGAAAAACTCATTTACGGCGTAGAGACGCAAAGTATCGCAGCTTGTTCCGAGGAAATGAAGGCGCGTACGGTGATAGTGAACGGAATGTCCAAGGCATATGCCATGACGGGCTGGAGAATAGGCTACACGGCTTCGACTGTCGAAATAGCAAAGGCAATGGGTAGTATACAAAGCCATTCGACGTCCAATCCAAACAGCATAGCTCAATATGCTTCGGTACGTGCTCTTTCGGACAGTAAAGGAGAAGAATTCCTTGCTCATATGAACGGAGTGTTCCGTAAGCGTCGCGATCTTATGGTAGAGCTTATGGACAAGGTCGGATTGCCTATCATAAAACCCGAAGGCGCGTTTTATGTTATGGTAAACGTAAGTTCATTGTTTAATAAAAAATATGACGGAGCCGATATAAAGTCGGCATTCGATGTTGCTTCGATAATGCTCGACAAGCTTTATACCGCGGTGATTCCGTGCGAATCGTTTGGAGCGGATGAATTCGTCCGTTTGAGTTATGCTACGGGAGAAGCGGAGATCCGCAAGGGACTCGAGCGCTTCGAAAAATTTGTAAAGGGCTGTAAATAAGAATGGAGATAGTATACAGCGCGTTAAAGCCAACGGGAAAACTCACTATAGGCAATTACGTAGGGGCGATCAAGAACATGGTTGCTATGACTGAAAATTACGACTGCATATATACGGTAGCGGATCTGCATAGCATCACGGTAAATATCCCGCCCGCAGAACTTCGCGAGAACACTTTGGATATGTTTTCGCTTCTTATAGCGCTTGGGATAGATCCCGAAAAATGTTTGCTTTTTTTACAGTCGCATGTGCCCATGCACAGCGAACTTGCTTGGATACTCAACTGCTATACACAGTTCGGTGAAGCGCGCCGTATGACTCAATTCAAGGATAAGAGCGCCAAAGCGCCGGAAAACGTAAACGTAGGATTGTTTGCTTATCCGGTGCTTATGGCTGCCGATATATTGCTTTATCAAGCGAAATATGTCCCGATCGGCAAGGATCAACAGCAACACCTCGAGCTTGCGAGGACGATAGCCGAACGCTTCAATAATCGCTATTCTCCGACGTTTGTTGTGCCCGAAGGGATTTTTCCGAAAGTGGGAGCGAAGATAGCCAGCCTTATCGACCCGACAGCAAAAATGGGCAAGACGGATGAAAATGCCGAAGGAACGGTGTTCTTACTTGACGATAGGGATACAGTCATGCGCAAGTTCAAGCGTGCGGTTACCGACAGCGGAGCGGAGATTATATTCAGCCCCGAAAAGCCGGGCATAAGCAACTTGATAACGATATATTCTGTATTTTCAGGCAAAAGCATAAAGGAAACGGAGACGGAATTCCAAAATGCGGGCTATGCGGATTTCAAGTCGGCGGTAGGCGAGATCGTGTCGGATTTTCTTGCGAAATTACAATCCGAATATAAGCGTATTCGTTCCGACAAGGCATATTTAAGCGAAGTAATGCAAAAGGGCGCCACGTCGGCAACTCATCTTGCGCAAAAAACATTGAGTAAGGTCATGCGCAAGGTCGGCTTTGTCAGGCTTTAAGTTTATGTACGGATATATAGTACCCCCGAAAAATTCGCTTTCGCGCGAGGATCATGCGCTGTTCAATTCATTTTACTGTGGACTTTGCATGGACACGGGCAAAATAATGGGACAGTTCGCAAGGCTTACCACGAATTACGATATGACCTTTTTGAGCATATTGTTGCACGATCTTCTTTCGCAAGATGTGACATTCGAGGCAAACGCGTGCCTTGCCAATCCGTTCAAAAAAAGACCTATGGTCGGCAAAAACGAGCTTTTAGACAAGATCGTCGCAACCAATATAATTTTGGCATACTACAAGGCCGAGGACGGCGTTATCGACGGCGAGGGAGCAAAATATCGAATGATAAGAAGGTCGCTCAAAAAAGCTTTTATAAAAAGCAAGAACGCGCTCCCCAAAGTGAACGAGATAGTTGCTTCGAAGTATGAGCAGTTGAGAGAGTTCGAACGAAAGGGTGAAAAGAGCATCGACCGCGTCGGAGACGCATTTGCGTCTATGATGAGCGAGATCGCGGCTTTCATGCTTGGTGACAAGGCGAGCGACGATAGCCTAAAGCTTGTGTATAATATAGGCAAATTCGTCTATCTTGTCGACGCTCTCGACGACATCGACGAGGACTGTAGGGCAAAGAGATACAATCCGTTTTTGGCGATATTGCCCTATGAAAAGCGCGAAAAATTTTTTGAGGACAACAAAGAATTTATACAATTCATTTTGAATATAACAGTCAATAGAGCGATAGAATGCTTCAATAATCTTACCTTTACGCAGAGTTACGACTTGCTCAAAAAGATAGTATATGAAGGATTAAGGCAAAAGGTCGAAGAATTGACGTCGAGCAAGAAAAAGCTCAAAAAACCGACATTATAAGGAGATCATAAATGAAAGATCCATATGAAGTGCTTAATATGACCGAGGATTCGGATTTCGCCGCGCTCGAAAGCAGATATAACGAGCTTAAGCAAAAGTACGGAGAAGAACGCTTTTTGCCCGGAGAACAGGGCGCCGAAGGCGCGAGAAAACTCACCGAGCTTGAGGATGCGTGGCGTATCATCGTCGACAAGAAAAGGGTAAAGGACGATGAAGAAAAGTACGGCACCGGCTATGGATATATCGAGCAGCTTATAAAGGAAAAGAAATACGACGATGCGCAGGCGCGTCTTGACGCAATGGGCTTCAGAGACGCCGAATGGCATTATTATCAGGCGTTGTTGTTCTACAAGAGAGAATGGATGAATGACAGCTACACACACTTAAAGGAAGCGGTAAGGCTTGCGCCCGATAATGCAAAATACAAGGATACGCTCGATAAAATGGTACAGCAGATGGCAAATTCAAAGACGCCTCCCGAGAATTTGGGCAATCCAAACAATCAAGGAATGCAGGGTAGCGTCGGTGGCAATTGTTTAAGCAATTGTTGTACGGCATTGTGTTGCATGGAATGTCTTACGATGCCGTTTCGTTGTTGCGGCGGATGAGTACGCGTAAGCTGGCATTCGGCGGAGTCGTATGCGCGCTTGCGTCGATATGCATAATCTTTTCCTGCGTATTTCATTTGATCTTTCCTCTTGTGATATCGTGCGTATTTTACTATATTTGCGCCCAAAAATGCGGTGGTATGTGCGCCTTTATCGTTGTCATCACAAGCAATATAATAGGCGCGATAATAGGCGGGATAGGCGGTGGCGAGATCCTTTTCAGCGTGTTGCTGTTTTCGCCGTTTTCCATAATAATATATGTGACCGCTCCTTTAAGCAAAGGACCTATACAATATTTATTAAGAGCATTGATTTTCGCATTATTTTCATTTGCAATATATCTTTTGTTCGCTACCGTTTTGAAAGATGTCGTGGGCTTCGAAGGCTCGGACTTTGGTTTGGGAGTATATTTGTTCGGTGCGGTGTGGACCGTTGTAATGACATTATTCGGATTTGCACTCGATAGAGGCGCCGCATTCATAATGAAGAGGTTTATAAAATGATAAAGAAATGGAGAAATCGTTTGATTCTTTATGCCATTGTATTCGCATTGACATATATGGTAGGGATCTTGCTTTATGTCACCATAGATAACATGAACAAGGAAATGGCGGAGCTCGGTCAGCCGCAAAATCTTACCGAAGCAAATATAGTTCGTATAGCGGCTACCAATTACAACGATAAGGATAAATTTACTTGGGGATATAATTTGCCGAACGAACTCCTTCCGAGCGATTATGAAAGAGCTACCGATGAAAACGGCGTTGTTTTGCCGGACGGGATAGTGTGGGAAATGCTTACCGAGTCGGAGGTAAAGGACAGAGGCGGCAAGGTTGAAGTCTACTATATGATAAAGGACGGCAAACTTATCACTCGTGCAAAAAAATATGTCGACGAATATTATTCGCCGGGCGATTTTACTTCGAGCATTTTTTTATGGATAATAGGCGGGGTATTTTTCATCGGCGCAGTCTATTATCTTGTAAGACATTTTTTGATGATAAACGTGCTTTTGAAGGGCGAAACGAGCATAGGACATTTCGAAGAGGCTCTTCATTCCAAGTCGGGCAGTCGCAAGTATTATAAGGTCAGATTTTCTTATATTCGCGACGGAGAGCCCGCCGAAGAAGTGACGGACGCCTATTATACCATCAAGGAAGTGGAAAATCTCCGTGTATACAGCTCTTTCGAGGTGAAATACAAGGGGAAAATGGTCTATATAAACCAAAAGCTATGATTTTTCAAAAAAATTATTCAAAAGCCTTTTATTTTGCTTGACAATAGTTTTGTTAAATGATAACATAATATATGCGCCACCTATGGGTGGTTTTTTAGTGACAAATTTAGGAGTAGCTCATATGAGAACCAGAATTACCTTGGCATGCACGGAATGCAAGCAAAGAAATTACGATGACATGAAAAACAAGAAAAACGATCCCGATAGGATCGAACTCAAAAAGTATTGCCGCTTCTGCCGCAAGCATACCGTTCATAAGGAAACAAAATAAGGAGAGTTGCAATAGTGGAAAAGGATAATAACACCAATCCAAAGGGTGAAGTAAAAAAGGCGCCCAAGAAAAAGGGCAAGATAGCTACCTTTTTTAAGGAAGCTTTTTCCGAACTCAAAAAAGTCAGCTGGCCTAATTTTTCCACCGTTCTCAAAACGACTTTGGTCGTTCTCGGTGTTGTAGCGGTATTTTTGGTAGTTCTTTTGGCATTCGATACCGTATTGGGACTTGCGCATGACAACTTGACGAAATTGGCAAATCCCGATTCTGCCGGTTTATTCGATATTATCGGAGCGTTGATTAAATGAGCGTAAACTTGGAAGATGCTAAATGGTATGTGCTTCATACATACTCCGGCTACGAAAATATGGTGAAGGATAACCTCGAAATGGTCTTTACCAAAAACGGTAAAAGCGACAGACTTGTCGAGATCACCATACCCATGGAGGATGTGGTAGAGGAAAAGAACGGGAAACGCAAGATGGTTCAACGCAAAATGTTCCCGTGCTATGTACTCATAAAGATGGTTTACGACAATTCCATGTGGCATATGATAGTCAATACTCGCGGAGTAACCGGATTTGTAGGGCCTCAAGGCAGACCAATACCTCTTACCGACGATGAAATAAAACGTATGCACCTCGAAAAGGTCACTGTCGATACCAACTTCAAGGTAGGCGACAAGGTGAGCGTCACAGACGGCGCACTTGAGGGCTTTGTGGGCGATATAGAATCCATAAATGCGGCAGCAGGTAAGTGTAAGGTCATAGTGAGTATGTTCGGAAGGGCTACGCCCGTAGAACTTGAGCTCAATCAAATAGAACTCATAGAAAATTTGTAATATACTTTCAGGGAGAGCGTAAAAGTTCGTTATTACCTCGATTGCATATAAATAAAAAGCAAGGAGAAAACTTTAATGGCAAAAAAAATCACAGCAATAGTAAAGCTGCAGTTGCCCGCCGGCAAAGCTACACCGGGACCTCCGGTCGGCTCCAGCCTCGGACCTCACGGTATCAACATTCCGGGCTTTACCAAGGAATTCAATGAAAAAACCAAGGGTCAGGATGGAATGATAATCCCCGTGGTTATCACCATCTATGCGGATCGTTCGTTCACATTCGTACTCAAGACTCCGCCCGCAGCCGTTCTTATCAAAAAGGCTTGCAAGATCGACTCCGGTTCGGCTAAACCAAACAAGGACAAGGTAGCCAAATTGACAAAGGCTCAAGTCGAGGAAATAGCCAAAATCAAAATGCCCGACTTAAATGCGGCTTCGCTCGAAAGCGCTTGCAGCATGATAGCAGGTACCGCACGCAGTATGGGCGTTACGGTAGAGGATTAAGGAGGGTAGTATGAAACACGGAAAGAATTACCTTAACAGCATTAAGGAAATAGATATCGGTAAAGTATACGACCCGGCAGAGGCAATGAAGAATGTCGTTGCGACTGCAAAAGCCAAGTTTGATGAAACTATCGAACTTCATGTTCGATTGGGCGTAGATCCGCGTCAAGCCGATCAACAGGTTCGCGGCACGGTTGTGCTTCCCAACGGAACGGGTAAAAAGATAAAGGTACTTGTTATCGCAAAGGGTGACAAGGCAGACATTGCCGAAAAAGCAGGTGCCGATATAGTCGGAGCAGAGGAGATCATCGCAAAGATCCAAAATGAGAATTTCCTCGATTTCGATGTTTGTATCACATCACCCGATATGATGGGTCAAATGGGTAAGGTCGCAAGGATACTCGGTCCCAAGGGACTTATGCCTTCGCCCAAATCCGGTACAGTCACCACTGATATCGCAAAGGCAGTCAAGGATACCAAAGCCGGTAAGGTCGAGTACAGAGTCGATAAAACGGCGATTATCCATTGTCCTATCGGCAAAAAGTCGTTCGGCGACGAGAAGCTTCTCGAGAATTTCAATGCTTTGATGGAAGCTATCGTAAAGGCGAAGCCGGCAGCTGCAAAGGGAACTTATATTCGTAGCATAACCGCTGTATCGACTATGGGTCCCGGAATAAAAGTAAATTATCGTATATAATTTAAGTAAAACCGTAGAAAGTAAGTAACCACCTAAAGGTTATAATTCGCAAGAGCTTACCGAGGTCATGAACGAAACAAGGAATGTTTTTTTCCGATCTCAAGGCTAATGCGAGGTCGGATTTTTCTTGAAAAATAAATTCAGTAAAAGGAGGATAAGGTTTTGTCTACACACGAAAAGGAAAGCGAAGCGCTCAAGCTCAAAAAAGAGCAGGTAGCTATGCTCGAAGATAAGATCAAGCGTTCGGCGGGTATCGTTATCGTCGACTATCGCGGGATCACCGTCGAGGAAGACACCG
>CANQUR010000033.1 GCA_947627075.1 uncultured Clostridia bacterium | reverse complement strand
AAGTTTTTGCGCCTGCTTCATCATTGCCTGCATATTCATGCCGCCACCGCCGTAGCCGCCGCCGTATTTTGCCATTTATATATCCTCCAATGAATATTTTACTTTATAACATTGATTTTTACGTCTTTGCCGACCATGGATTTGAGCATTTCGAGCTCCTTATCTCTGTCGCGCTCGACGCGTTTATCTATCTTTATCTTGTAACCTATGTTGTTTATTGCAAAGGCGCGTTTTAGCGCTTCGATCATACCCTGATCGTTAAAGTCGAGGAAGTCGTCGCCGCACCATATGATAAAATCGCCGTTTTTGACCTCGACATCGGTATGATTGCCGACAATCGTTTGAAGTCTCGACGACTCGTTGGCTCTGAAATAGCTTATCACCTTGCCCCACGCCATTTGCGCGCTCATATTGACGTTTGAGGGCTGCGTTTCGCGTCTTTCCTCATTGCCCATCCTTACACCTTGAGCAACGCTCCTTTCCAACCTTGCCACGCGTTCCTCGAGTGCGGAAATATCGCTTACGGCAAGCTTGCAGGCACGCAAACAAGCCGTTTCGAGCACGATACGCGGGCTTATGGAATATCGAAGTTCGGCGTCGATCGACGAGAACAGCGTTATCATAGTCGTCAAAAATTCCGTCGAACTTTGCACATCCTCGCGCATCATAGCTATATGTTCCTCCGTCTCGGTCAAAAGCTTGGGCGAAGTTTTCAAAAGGAGCAAATCGCGTGCATAATAGGTGAGCTCTTTTGCAATAAGCCCCATGCTTTTTCCGCTTATCGCAAGGTCGTTTATGACCTCGAAGCATTTGCCGCAGTCCGACGCGGAAATTGCCGAAAACAAATTGCGTATCTTGGATCTGTCCACTCCGCCCAAAGCGTTGAGAACTTGATCGTAGGTAAGTTTATCCTCGGACAATGACATACACATATCGGCGATGGACAGCGCGTCGCGCACCGAGCCCTCGGCTGCCGTCGCGATATAGCGTATAGCGTCCATATCGTACTTTTTGCCTTCCTCGTCATACACCTTGCAAATAAGTCGGGATATTTCGTCTACCGACACGAGGTGAAAATCGAACCGCATACAGCGCGAAAGAATGGTCGCGGGAAGTTTGTGCGCTTCGGTAGTGGCGAGAATGAACACCGCATGAGCGGGCGGTTCCTCGAGCGTTTTGAGCAGGGCGTTGAATGCGCTGCCCGTAAGCATATCTGCCCTCCGTCGGCGAATACGCCACTTCCCCGCGTATCTGGCGGATGTTCTCCACGCCGTTATTGCTCGCCGCGTCGATCTCCAAAATATCCATATTTGGCGAAGCGAGCGCCTTGCAAACGTCGCATTTGCCGCAAGGAGAACCATTTACGGGAGAAAGACAATTTATAGCTCGTGCAAAAATACGTGCGCAAGTGGTCTTGCCCACGCCTCGACTGCCCGTAAACAAATAAGCGTGTCCTATCCTGCCCGTCTCGATCTGATTGATGAGCGTTTTGGTAACGTGCTCTTGTCCTATCACCGAAGAAAACTCGTCCGGTCTGAATTTACGATAAAGAGAAGCCATCTATAATACCTCTGTCATATTGTATAACATATAGCAAAAAATGTCAACCGATAATCGCGCAGATTGCAGTCACCGCCATTCCGAGCGCAACACTCGATCCGAAAAGCGTCAATATTATCATAAGCGTATCCTTTATAGGCTTGTTTTCTTTTATGAGCACGGCAAGTCCAATGCCCGCGGAAACACAAAGTCCCGAGACCGCGCCGCCCAGTCCGAGCGTGCCTAAAGCGTACATACGCGCTATGACGACACTCGACGCGCAATTGGGTATAAGACCCACTATGGCGGCAAGCAACGGTTGAAGATAGCTTATTTTGCCCATAAATGCGACGAGCGCGTCCTCGCCCACATAAAATATTATCATGCCTATGATAAAAGTCACGACAAAAACATACAAAAAGGTCGTAAGCGAATGAATGAGCGGATGAAGCACAAAACGCTTTATCGCGTTGCGTCGATATGCCTTTTTTTCCGTCTCGCTTTCATGCTCGTGTTCATGCTCGTGCTCATGACAATGCCCGCATTCGTCGTCCACTCCCACTACGTGATGATGACAGCCGAGAGCGCTTACATGCTCGTCAGCTTCGCGCAACTCGCGGCGACGAACTGCAAAGTTGACCGCATAGCCCACTATAACGGCAAAGACGAACTTTATCGAGAGCAAGGGCAACAACTTGCCTATAGCCGAAAAGTCGCTTATAAGCACCGCTATAGCCTCGTCGGACGTCGAAATATATACCGAAAGCAACGTACCCAGGGCAATGGCGCGACCGCAATAGAGTTTGGTCGCCACGACGCCGAAGCCGCATTGGGGAATGACGCCGAGCCCGGCGCCTATTAGCGGACTCCATTTACCCTTAAGCAGTTTTGATGAAATTTTCGACGACGTCGTATGCTCGAGGACCTCTATGAGAACATATACCAAAATCAAAAACGGCAATGTCTTGAGCGAATCAAGCAACGCGTCTGTAAGCACGTCTACCATATAGTGGATATTTTATCATATCTTATGAAAAAATTCAATAGCAAAAAGTAACTTTTGCAAAATATTATAAAAAATGAGCCGACATAATGTCGACTCATTTTTTATTTTTATTAACAACTTATTCTACGATCGGTTGTTCAAGCATGAGCGTTATGTTGATCACATGATTGGGATCATTGGTATCAACCAAATCAAACGTAAGCGTTCCGTCCTCGCCGAACTCGATATTATGATATTGGTAAGTGAAGAAAATTCCGGTAGACATAAAGGAAACCTTTCCACCATAGACTTCCCACTCACCGCCGTCAAAAGTAGCTGCGCCGAATCCGTAAACGAATGTGTAGCTCAAAGTTCCATCCTCGTTTTGAAGCATCATGACCGCTTTATCGGCAATGACTTCGGTCTCTTCATCGTACATATCGCCGATGTTATAGGTTGCGCTTACCGTTTCTCCGTCTACAACGTTCGTTTCGGTAAATCTTACAAGCTTGTAAGTACCGGCGTAAGCCACTGCCAACTCCTCATCGGTCGGTCCCTCGGGGATCTCGTATACAAGAAGTGTGGTCTCGTCAACAAAATCCGATGCGCCGTTTTCGATGCTCAAATCAATTACAAAGGACATATAAGGATCGGCATTTGCTTCTTGCTCGGCAAAAGGCATTCCGCCTCCGATTATGAGTCCTATTAAATTTTGGAACGTCTCCTCGGACAAAGCGAGCTCGATTTTTACGGAAATAAGGTCGCCGTTACTGTCTGCAACAAACGAGAATTTAAGCGAGTTGCTTTCGAGAATGCTCTTTATTTGCGGAACGATCGAATCGAAAGTCTCCTTAAGCGAGTCTATACCGGTTTGGATCTCTTCCTTAATGGAATCGTTCTTTTCCTGTTTGGTTATATCGCACACCATATCGACAATCGTCTTGTTCTCGTACTTTTTGATAGCGTCCTTCAAATAATCTGCGGTCTTGCCGTCACCTATCGGGGGAAGCTCCGTTCCCAAAGTATCATTGAGCATTTCTATCATCTCATCGACGTCATCGGGAATGGATTCGAATATACCCATAGCTTCCGGGGGAAGGATATCGGAAAGCTTGTTCGCCATATCCTTTACACCCTTGACGTTCTGTGCGTAAACTTCCTTTGCCTTGGTATCGCCGACAAGCTTGTCAACGAGGTCGTCTCCTCCGAGCTTTGTGTAGATATCACCGAGAGTGGTATCTGCCGAAAGGTCCTTGACAATATCGGAAAGCTTATCGATGAGCTTGATAGCCGAAGCCATCAAATCGAAATCGCCCTTATAGCCTTCGCCGTCCTTAACGAAATCGATATCAAAGAGGCTGCTTTGCTCTCCGGATCCGAACACATCGGGCAATAACTCCGAAAGCAAACCGTTTATATCCTGTCCGCTTTTTTGAGAGAGATCGAGCTTTGTATATGTAGTCTCTGTCTCTGCCATAGCGTATCCCATATAAAGTTCATTGCCTCTTATGTAGATACGGGGATTGAGGAAAGGTATAGCTTCTTCGCCCTCACCCATAACTATATCCAACTCATTGTCCATCTTGAATAAGCTTTTTACTATACCCATTTTGGACTCGCCGGAGATCGAAAGCGGCATTGCGGTTTTATTTCCGTCATCATCTTCTGCGCTCATAGAGCCCTTTGCGTCGATCTTGAGCGTTATGCCCTTTTGGAAATCGAATTTGCTCATTGCGCTCGACAAAGTCACTCCGGTTCCTTTGTTAGGATCTTCGTTATTCGGGTCATTACAACCTACGACCAACAATCCCAGCGCAAGTGTCATAACGATAGAAAGAACTATCGCCAAAATTTTTTTCATTTTTTACTCCTCCTTTTGCTGCTTTTTTACTGAAAGCACCAAATATAAATCAAGGTTATTGTAACATAGGCAAGTTGCCATGTCAATGAAATTTCGCTTCGTATCCATAATATTTTACTCTGCTTTATTTGATTTTATACGATAAAATTAACGCGATATACAAGTATAAAACGATAATTTTCCGTAGATATATTCGCTTTTGGACTCAAAAATAGGACTTTTTTGAACGAATTTTCCACAATTCCGATTTTTAAGAATTTTTTTATGATTCGCCCCGAAAAACATCGAATTTGGCTCAAAAACAGTCCATTCGCTAAAGATCCACGCGACAAAAGAGAAAAATAATTCACTGTTTTTCTCTTTTGTGAAAAAAGGTCCTCCCGATAAAAGGAAGACCTTATTTACGTCCGAATATAAGGCGCGGCTATTTGTTGCAGTCAAAGCCGTCGCTTTGAGCGGCGCCGGGGATCCTGCCCACACTCGTATTGTCGCAACATCGGTTGCGAAGCTCCTTTACGGGGGACGGCGCGACCTCGTAGCGATAATCCTTTCCGTAGCGACGTATAAACATATCTATCACGTTATGCGAAGGTACAATACTCGGCGATGGATTTATGTTCTTTTGATAAATAAAAAAGTTGGCGCCTTGCGGCAAAGTATCCACATTTTTATAATCCTCGCCTACCGAAGTGAACTGCACGGTCGAGCCTAAAACTTCGCGCACATAACCTATATTCTCGTGCAAGATGATGGGCGCGGGGAATTTGCCGTCGGGGATCACTTCTTGACGATCCTTATGCTCGTACTTTTCGAGGAGTTCGACCGCCTTATGCAGGTGCGTTATTTCCATAGCGAGGCATTCGTCCCAAATGGACTTTATGTACTCGTCGCTCTCGCTGACAAGACACGACCAATATAAGTAGCACTCGTTATACTCGTGCCAAAGCAACATTTCGAGCCACGAAGCGTTGCCGTCCATAAGGTCCTCGTATTGCGTAACGTGTTCTTCCTCGACGAGCGCGATCTCCTCGTACAATCTGCGCGAGATGTCCGATTGAGCAAGGTTAGCAATATTCATATAATAGTTCATGGTTTGCTGCTCGGCGGCGGTGATGATCATTGTCGAAAGCACCGTTTGCTTATCCGCCGTTTTGGAGTCTACACATCTGCGCACGTTGTCCATAGGGAAGCGATGGTGCGATATAGTGGGACGACCGGGCATGATCTCGGTATATCTGCCCACAAGCCGTTCGGCAGCTACACCCTGCTCCATTTCGAGCAAGTCCGAATATCGATACAGGTGATCGAAATCCTCGAGAAGCGCGAAATCGAGCGCTTTTTTTACATAGCAGTCTTTTTCGCGAGCGGCAAGCTCTGCAGTTAGATCGACGGCAAGTTGCTCATAAGATATGGTATGTTCGAGCGCGCTCTCGTTACACGGTTTCAAAAGCGAGATCTTTTGTTGTTGTTGCTTTTCGACGGCGCGAACGAGCGCAAGTTCGCGGCGCAGATCGGTATCGCAAGTGTGTCGCGACAGTTGATGCGAAAACCAATTCGCCTCGAATTCGGTGCCATTCATAAGAATGACGCGCGTTTTGGTATAGGGGTCCTCGCATTTGTCATAAGGACGCGGATAAAGCGCCTTCCAATTTTGAAATTGCGAATCGATCGACATGCCCTTTTCGGTAAATGGATCCATAGAATATCTCCTTTTTTTGATTATATTATCTATGCGAGCAAGCGGCATAATGTTACGTTCGCGTTCGTGACACAAAAAAATAATACCGCACGATATTGCCATGCGGTATTATTTTTTATTCGATATTAATTACGATTACCACAAGGTGGGAATGCCGGTGGCTTCGTTATAATGCCAGCATCCCGATTGATTTTCATTCGAATAGAAGAACAAGTCTTTGCCTGCCGTCAAGTATGCGCCGGTATGGTACTGCTCGAGCTTGTTTTCGGTCCATTGAGTTTGTGAGCCGTGGAAGAAATATCCCTCGAGCGAAGTCATACCCGTAAACGCGCTCTGTCCTATCGAATTTAATCCGCTGCCGAGTACTATCCATTGAAGATTGGAAGCATTTCGGAATGCGCCGTTGCCCAAGGTTTGCACACCGTCTCCGATTACCAAAGTCTTGAGGTATCTTAAGCCGTCGAACGCAAAGTTGCCGATCTCCGTTACCTTGTCGGGAATGACAAGTTCCGTGATCACACAATTTTGGAACGCATAGTTACCTATAGTGAGCTCGCATTCATCCGAATCCTTTATGGTCAATTTGCTGAGCATAGAGCACTTAAGGAATGCATTCTCGCCTATCGATCTTACTCCGCTACCTATCTCAACGCTTTCGACATTCACACAATTTTGGAATGCGCCCGCTCCTATTGCAGTGACGCAATCGGGTATTGTAACACTCATTATAGATATATTGTTTGCAAACAGATTGGCAGGTATTTCGTATTGTCTGTTGCCTGCGATCGTGGGGAACACGATGTTGCGATCTGTACCCGTATATCGTATAAGCCTTGCATGCTCGTCATCGATTATTTCGAACATGAAGTTTCCTTCGGAGATAAAGTCATCGGTATTGTTTATCTTGCTTGCATATTGCGCTATGCCGCCATAGCTCGAGCTTCTCGGTACTAACGGAAGTTGCGACAAATTGATGACCGTCTGCAACGCCGTACAATAGGCAAATGCTTCGGAATCGATCTGTTGTAAGCCCGTGCCTACAACTACGTAGGAAAGCGCCTCGCAGTGATGGAAAGCGCCGCTTCCTATAGTCCTTAAGCTATTAGGCATTATAAGTTCAGCCAAGGCTGCATTATTATTGAACGCATACTCCTGTATATCGGTAAGCCCCGAACCGAGAACAAGTTCTTCAAGCGAATTGTTATTGGAGAATGCATACGGTCCTATTACATTTACCGAATTGGGTATTACAAGCTTTGTGAGCTTTTGACCGGCAAACGCTCTTTCGCCTATCGCGTTAAGCTTTCCTTCGGGTATATCCAAACTTCTTATTGTGCTCGGATATTGCGTCGAATCTCCCGATTCGAAAGCGCTGGCGCCTATCTTTGTAACATTTTTGGAAAGCGAAACGCTTGCGATATTTCCATTGTGATAGAATGCATACGAAGCGATCTCGTATGTATCGCCGTTATAATCATACGGCAATATCAATGCGGCAGCGTTTCCGACATAGCCCGTAAGATAAGCCTTGCCGCCGCCCTCATAGAACTCGAACCCGTCGTCGTCTACAATAAATTTGCCGCGCGTTTCAAGGTCGTCGTAAACGGCGATCGCGTATTTCGCCACGCCTTCCTGTCCTACATCTATATCGAGCTGTGAAAGGTTATAAACTTCCTTCAAGCTCGTGCAATTTGAAAACGCACTGCTTTCTATGGAAGCAACACTTTCGCCTATTATTACGGTACGCAAGCTCCTGCAATCCTTGAATGCCGAATTTCCTATGCTTGTGGCTTTTTCCGGAATAGTTACGGTCGTGAGGCTCTCGCATTGATGGAAACAGCTGTTCGGTATCGAGGTCACATTGGGCATAGCGGGCATTTCCACAAGCGATCTGCAACCGCCGAATGCATTGTTGCCTATAGAAGTCAACGACTCGGGAAGCTGAACTTCGGTAAGAGCCGTGCATTGATAGAACGCATAGTTACCTATCGATTTCACGCCTTCCTCTACGACAACTTTCTTGAGCGAAGGCATATTCATGCCGCCGTTAAGAACGTTTCCGTTTCCCAATTGAGTTACCGTGCCGGGTATTGTCAAATTTTCGAGCGACGAGCATCCGGCTAACGAGCTCATTGCAAGGCTCGTAAGGTCATCGCCGAGGTCTAATTCGAGCAATGCGCTGCAATTGTAGAACGCATTGTTATTTATGGTTTGTACTCCTTCCAAGGTTACGGTCTCAAGCGCACTGCAATTGTAGAACGCGCTCGCTCCTATAGAAGGAACGCCGCTTATTTTCACACTTTCGAGCGATTTGCAATTATAGAATGCGCTCGCTCCTATATTTATATTATCGACGTCTATCACGACCTCTCTGAGCGTTGTATTTGTAAAGCCATAGGTGCCCGAATAGAACAAATTGTTGGGAATTGCCTTTACGCCTTTGGTTATTGTAAGACTTTCGAGGTTCTTGTTTGCGAATGTATCGAATGATATGGAATATTTTTCACCCTTATAATCTTCGGGCAATTCGATCGATTCGGGATCGCCCGCATAACCTATAAGCTCATAGCCGTTATTTCCGCTGCCGAAGATAAAGCCATCTTCGGTAGTGTCGTATTTGCTGTCCTCACCTTGAGCATAAACATATTTCATGCTCGGGATCATGCTCTTTGTGATCGTAAGGCTCGAGCGGTTAAATACTTCATACAACATATCGCAGCCCGAGAAGGCGCCGGTTTGTATGCCCTTAACTCCGCTTCCGATCGTTATAGCAGTAAGCGATTTGCAATTTGCAAATGCATTGGCATATATGGTATAGCCCCTGTCGTCATATTGGTCGGGAAGCACAACGCTCGTTGCGCTGCCGTCTACAAAATCCACAAGATAAACGTTATTATCATCCTTATAGAATACCAAGCCGTTTTCGAGCGTCTCGATCTTGCTCGGCTCTTCACCCTTGTGATTATAAAGCGAAGCGCTTACTCCCAAATCGAACTCGGATTTATTTTCCACCTCATACAACTTTCCACAGCTTCCGAATACGCCATACCTTTGCAATTGCTCATTGTCATAGGATGGATCTCCGAAATCTTTAAGAGTCGAAGGTACGCGCAATACCTTCATTCCGCAATTGTAGAATGCCGCGCTTCCGAGCGATGTGAGCTTCTCGCCGAGGTCGACAGTCCTCATCACCGAAAATTCGTTGTATTCGGGTATAAGCGACGCCATACTGAATGCCGCATTGCCTATTTCTTCGACGCTATCGAGGATGACGTTTTCGATGGACATTCCATCGAAGAAAGCGTAATCTCCTATATACGTGCAATTGGGGAGGATAAGATCTTTGAACGCGTTCTTGTGCTGAACGAACGCATAATCGCCTATATACCTTACGGTCTCCGGCAAAACGATTCCCTTTATGGAAGTGTTTTCAAAGAACCAATCGCCGTTTGCATTGGCTTTCGCGAATGCATAAGCGCCTATTGTCTGAAGCACCGTGCTTTCCATTTCGATATTGTTCAGGAAGTGACCGTAAAATGCTCTTTCGCCTATCGTTATAAGGTTTCTGTCCAAATAGATCGACCTTAACGCCGTGCACGCTTCGAATGCGCTGTTCTCGATAGTCCTTACGGTATCCGCAAGCCTTACCGAAGTCAATCTCGGAGTGCCGTAGAACGCTCTTTCGCCTATCGTCATCGTTCCGTTGGGGACGGTATAGCTACCGCGCTTGCCGTGCGGGAAGAATACCAACGTGCTTGAATCCTTACTGAAAAGCACGCCGTTTATAGATCTGTAGTTTTGATTGTCATAAGCCACGCTTACGTTATCGAGCGCATCGCAACCCGCAAATATCGAGCTGAAGTATGCGGGACCTATATTCTCCACGTTGCCGCTTTCGCCGTCTATCTCGACGTCGATGCCCGCAAGCTTGATACGCTTGGAAAGCGTTATGTCTTTAAGTCTCGGGCAATTTGCAAATGCCTCCGCAAACAATATAAGATCATCGTTGCTACCTTGATCATCGAATATTACCGATTTAAGATTGGGGCAGCTTGCGAATGCGCTGTAATCGATCCTGGTTACTGCAGCCGGAATGACGAGCTCGCTGAACTCGGCTCCCTTCGCCGCAGAATATGCAATGGAATTGATACCCGTGGGGATCGTATATCTGCCTCTTGTTCCGTGCGGCAAATATTCGAGCGAAACCACTCCCGTATTGGAATCGTTCTTGACCAAAACGCCGTCATACGACATGTAAGGTCCCCTCGGTATCGATTTATCTTCCACTTCGTAAACATTTATATACTTAAGGTTTCTGCAATTATCAAATGCACCGCTCACCGTCGTAACGAGCTGAATGGTGTTCGGGATATTTATCGTCTCGATAGTGGAGCCGGAAAAGTCGCCTATCGTCGTGACGGGGACTCCCTTGTATGTGGCGGGAATGGTTATCGAAGTCACCTTTTGTGCGCCGCTTGCCACTTGATTGACGGTAAAGCTGTACGCGTCCTCGGTATCGAACGACAATGCAGTTTCCCACATGGGATAAAGCTTGATAGCGCCGTTTTCGTCCGCGTCACTCCTGTTCCAAGGTCTTACGCTGTCGCCGTAGCAGTCGCACACACGCGAAGTAAGGTCGGTCACATCGAATGCCCAAGCCACAAATACCTTTGTAGGATCCGAATTTACGGGCACGGGCAAAGTGAAATTCTCGCCGAATTTAACGGGATCCGCTTTTGGCATCTCGCCGCTTATATCGCCGGGAGAGATGACAAAGTCGATCGTGTACTCCATCGGACGCCAGTCGGCATAGAGCTCAACGCTTCTTCCGTCGAATATCTTGTCGTCGTATCTCGTGCCGTTACTGTTTGCACCGCCGGGCACGTTGTACCAACCGCCGAACTTATATCCGACTCTTGTCGGAACGGGCAAGTCGGTCATGTCGTCGCCCGCCGCCTTGTAAACGGTCTTGCTGATATTTCCGCCGTCGCCGTTCAAGATGACTCTGCTTGCTTGAACGGTTAAGGTAGCTTCCTCGATAGAGGTAACTCCGTACTCGTCGATGTAACCCAAAGTTATAGTGTTGTCGCCCTCTTGAGTCAATGTGATACGATAGCTGTTGACGCCCGTTATTTTATCGGAAACAACCGCATCGTTCACCTTTACGATATACGCGGACGCGCCTATGATCGGATTCCAATACAAGGTGCTGCCGAAATAACTTATATTTTCGTCGAGCTTATTGTAATTTACCTTCAACGCCTCGCTCGGCAAGGAATCCACGCCGCTCTTTACGGCAATAACGCGGAACTCGATGGCGTCGCCTTTGTTGAGCGTGGTAATGTCGTTCGAGAAGTTATAACTTTCGCCCTGCGAAACATCCTTGGGTGCAAGAGCGTTTATCTGTACCTTGTAGGAGTCTGCCCCCGGAACCCTGTTCCAAGTGAGCTCCGTTTCGTTCACCTTCAAGCCCGTAGGCGTAGCCGGCGTCTTTTTGTCGATAGTTATGCTCGTATAAGCCGGAGAACCGTACCCTTTGGATACGGGAGTGATGTCTATGGTAATATTTCCCGTGTTGCATTCCTTGTAGCTTATAAATGTATCGGTTCCATTGTATACGTGCTCATGAGCGTCGTCTCCGCAACTTATCAATACGTTATAACCCGTTGCGTTGGGCACATCGTTCCAAGAAACAATTTCGTTTTCTTCGTCGACGAAATATTTTTTGCCGATCGGCTCAAGCATACGTTCGAATTCATACGCCTCGGAAATCGATTCGGCATATCCCGACGCCGTCGCTATGACGCGGAAGGTTATCTTGCCGTTGTCGTCCATCGGGCAGTTCTCGAAATTATATGTCGTCGACGGTCCGTTGTTGAGTCTGTCATGCTTATGATTCTTATCGCCGCATTCTATGCTCAAATAGTATGTCGTCGCATTCGCTACTTTGTTGTACTTCAATGTGCTGCCCACTATCTCGAACAACGATACTCTGTCAAGCGCTTTATTGCGATAATATCTCGTCTCGCTCTCGCTACCACCCTTCAATTCTACAATATAGTCGCCGGCTTCTAAACTGTTCCAATTCATATCGCATTTATTGCCGGACATATCGGAAGAAGTAAATACCGATTCTCCGCTTGCCTTTCTTACCTCTACATTGTAAGTCGATATTCCGGAAACGTTTTGCCAAGTGATAGAATCGGACTTGACTTCGGGAAGCATGACGTTTTCATTACGTCCCGTCCACAAAGCGTATACCGTCATATTTTGAGTGATCTCGGTATCGGTGGTGAGTCTGTATGCGAGCTTTTCGGCGTCGTCATAGTAGCTTACCCACCAACCTTGAAAGCTGTATCCGTCTCGCTGCGGTTCCTCGAGCAATGTCACGGCGCCGCCCCTGGTCGTTTGAGCCTCGGGATCTACCGCTCCTTCGTATTCGCCGACATCGAATCTGATGGTAAACTCTTTGGATCCCACCTTTATGGCGCGCCATTTTGCGTGCAAGGTGAAATCGCTCGTAACGGGTTCTGCGTCAAAGCCGAACGGCGTATCGTCCTCCTTGAACCAGCCGAGAAAGGCATTGCCCGCCTTTTCGGGATCGTTGGGAGCTACGAGCTTCTGCCCGTTTTTGACCGTAACATTTTGAGTTTCGCCCTC
>CANQUR010000032.1 GCA_947627075.1 uncultured Clostridia bacterium | reverse complement strand
CGCTAACAACCTTGAGGAAATAGAAAAGTTAAAGGAAAGAATTGCATCCATTAAAGATGTTGATAAGGTCTATAGGTGTGAGTAAATAATGCGAATAGAAAAGCTTGTTCTCGGTATAATGAATACCAATGTTTATTTGATTTTCTTCGAAAATGAGGCTTGGGTAATCGACCCTGCCGACGACGCGCAAGCTATTTTCAATACGGCAAACGGTTATCCCATAACTAACGTGTTATTAACTCACGGACATTTCGATCATTGTAATGCGGCATATGAACTTCAAAAACGCGGTGCTCAAATTTTTATGTCGAAAAAAGATTACCAAATGATTGAGAACGGGTATGATCTTGCCAAGTTTTGCAATGTTGATTTTAATACTTTTTATCCGGATAAATTCATCGAAGAAGGTGTTTTGAATATTAATGGTCAAGACATCCAAGTTATCTCAACGCCGGGGCATACGGCAGGAAGTTTATCATATATTATTGACAATAATATTTTTTGCGGAGATACGTTATTTTATATGAGTGTCGGAAGGAGTGATTTGCCGACCGGAAATAAAAGACAACTTATCGAATCTATAAAAAAATTATATTTATTGACCGAAGCTCCCGTGTATCCGGGACATGGGAGAATGACATCACTTTCTTTTGAAAAGGAAAATAATCCTTATGTTAAGATTTAGCAGTGACTATCCGATAGAAAGCGAGCTTTTAGAAGTCATAGGACTTTTTTTCGATATAAATGAAGCTAATATCGAAATAGAATGCTGTTTTGGAGAAGAACATCCATATATAATAATAGATAATAAAGTTTTTTCAAATTTGACCGAAGGTGCGCAATTCGGTAAATTTTCTCGCGTTTGTAAAGCTCAACTTTACAAAGCGCTATCGTCTTATACAGGTAAGACTTTTCCATGGGGAGCGTTGACGGGAGTAAGGCCAACAAAACTCGGGTATGAGATTTTGGCTTCCGGCGGCAAAATTGTAGATGAATTGTCCGCATACGGAGTTTCAAAACAAAAAGCAGAAATAGTAGAAAGGATAATTTGTAATCAAAGAGGATTTGGCATATCATATGACAAGATCAATCTTTATGTCCATATCCCTTTTTGTACGTCGAGATGCAATTATTGCTCATTTGTTTCATTGCCTGTTTTACATAACGAACAGTTGATGTGCGACTACGTGAATTGTTTGATTAAAGAGATCAACGACGGGACTGAATTATTAAAAAAACTCGGTTATAATGTCGATTCTATATATATAGGTGGAGGTACGCCTACGGCGCTTAATGAACGGCTATTGGATAAATTGCTTGATGCAATACCATATAAAGGCTTGGAATATACTATTGAAGCAGGCAGACCGGACACTATTACCGATGAGAAGATGGATATTATGCTTAAACACAATGTTACAAGAATAAGCATAAATCCTCAAAGCTTTTCTGATAAGACTCTTCAAGCTATAGGCAGAGCTCATACTTCGGATGACATTATAAATACTTATTTGCACGCTCAAAATAAGTTTACAATAAATATGGATCTTATCGCCGGTCTTTCGAATGAGGCTATAGATGATTTTAAGTTGACTTTGAATAAAACGCTCGAATTGCGACCCAACAATATTACAGTGCATACTTTGGCACGTAAAAACGGTTCTGTCATCAAAAATGAAAAAGCTACGGATTCGTATGGTGTCTCAAATATGGTAGATTTAGCATATACCGATCTTACCGATGCCGGATATGAACCGTATTATTTGTATAGGCAAAAAAATATGCTTGAAAATCTCGAAAATATAGGATACTCTTTACCGGGAAATATGTGCGTTAATAACATTACAACCATGGAAGAATTTTATTCTGTGTTTGCTTGTGGGGCAGGTGCTATAAGTAAACAAATAACTATGGGAAATAAAATAGAACGTTATGCGAATGTTCGTGACGTAAGACTTTATATAGAGCAGTTTGATGAGAGACTCGAAAAAAAGAATAAATTTTTTGAAAGCGGGCGAATATAAATTTCGAACTTTCTTTAATGTCGAAAACAAAAAAATTTTTCCTGTTGTCAAGTATTTTTTTAGAATTTTAAGAAAAAAAATTTTTTCAAGAGAAATCTAAAGACGAAAAAGAGATTTTTTAGTTTTATTTTTAAAGTAAATTGTATAACAAAATAGCTGCCTATTTAGGCAGTTAGAAAAACTCCTCTTATTCAAATCTTTGCAAACTCTTTAGCGAACATTTCGCCGGACGTAGCGAATCCGAATATTTCCCGAGGGTATGAATTAACCCAATTTTCAATTGCTTTGATTTTTTTGATAGAAAGATTAGAAAAATTATATCCTTTAGGCAACCAACGTCTTATATCTCTATTTATACGTTCATTCGTCCCACGCTCGAATGATGAATAAGGATGACAATAATAAACATTCGTCCTTTTGCCACCATTTATTGATCTTTCAAGCCCATTGAAATCCGAAAATTCAAATCCATTATCTACTGTAATCGTTTTGAACAAATTCGAAAATTTATCTCCGAATTTTTCTTCAAGGTGATTAAGACAAGCAACAACGCTTTCCGCTTTTCGATTTGGCATTTTCATTATAATCTCATATCGAGTAAGTCTTTCACTTAATACAAGAAGCACTTCATGAGCTCGTTGTTTACCGACTACACTATCCATTTCCCAATGTCCGAACGTTTTACGTTCAGAAACTATGTCCGGACGCAATTCAATGCTCGTACCACGAGATAACCGTTTTTGTTTGACCTTACGATAATGCTTTTTACGTTGGCAATAAGGTAAATCTACCATAGTAATATTCATAAAAATTCCATTTGCAATATATCTATACAAAGTCGTTTTACTTATCGAAGTCGCAAATTTTATATTCTTACGTTTAATCTCTCCCAATACGGCACAAGGTGAAAGCTTATCTTTTAATACTCTTTTTTCTACATATTGAACAAATTCATAATCATTTGCAAGCTTCAAAGGAGCGCCTTTTGCTGTACTGTTATAACGATAATTAGCTTCGGCAATTTTAGGATCGTAAATTTTTATTTGTTTAACTTTATTCCCATACCAAAAAGAGTTTTTTTTCTTTGTTCGAATACATTCGCCTCGTTTTAATTCATTATAAACAGTAGCAAGACAAACACCGAGTTTTTCTGCAATTACCTTTTTGTGCAAGCCTGCTTTAATGCAAGCCTCTAACTCTAATCTCTGCACATAAGTTAGATTTTTAGAACCTTTGTTCTTCATATCTTACCATCCTTTGACAGTATTTCGATTTTATTTTAGCGAATTCTTTTATAAAAATCAAGCATTTGAGCATTAGACGATACCTTGTCATTATACGAGAGGCGCCGCGCTGACGCGCGTCGCCCGACAAGGTATTTTTTGCCAAAAAAAAGGTTTTGGGCTCATCGCTAAACCGCTTTAATTACCCAAAACACATATTTTTTTCCCGGCAAAAATAAGATTAAAAAATACATTTTTGTTTTTCGACTATCGACTAAAAGCGCCACATTTATCATTGACGCTCATAATTAATTTTATTATTCAGAAAATAGGGGAATTGCCTAACGATTTAACAGCGATAAAAGAAAGATAATTGTTTGGGTCTAAAATGCATTATATCTTTCTCCCAATTAATAGTATTATCGAAAAGAACATATTTTGCAATAAAATCCGTAAATTCGGCGGCAAGTTCCTGATCCGGGAGAAGCTTGCAAATCTCCGAGGCTATACCTCTGCTATATATAATTCTTCCGTCATCCTTTTGAATATACTTCAAAATATAAAGAATCGCTTCACCGTTTCGCAGCTTCTCATCATTTAAACTTCTGAAATCCGCTCGCCCAAAACGCTTCTTAAAAAAGGTATTATTAAAACATATACACATTTTATTTTTTTTAATAGAGAAGTAATGCTCTACTTTTATATTCCCGACCATTTTCCCATCCGGAATATAAAATATTCCGTGAAAATGCAATCGGTTATCTTCCGGAGATCTCTCGAAAGCTCCCATATATCTCCACCCATAACGCGTGTGCAAATTTGACAGACAGCGCCTTAAACGCTGCATAAAACTATGTTCATCACAAAGCTTATCATCGTATGTAAAAGTAACAAAATGAGTCCAATTATTTAAGTAAGCTTTACGACGAAAACGTTTTTTTCGAAGATACAATAAATGCAGCTTGTATTTAATTCGATTTTCGATATAACTATCAAGGTCTGTAAATTCAGGATAGACGATCTGAAGTTCTTGCTTTATATATTCAAAAAGTTTTTGTCTTTTCAGATTTTGTTTCACTGCCTCAAAGTAAAGAGTATCGAAAAGAAGGTCCATATCCATGAGATCTACGCGTTGGCGCTTTGTTGCCCATTGCTTTTTTATTACTCGAGAAGCAACATAATGACTGCCGTCATGGTAGATCTTATATATCGGATCCTGAAAAGGTAGCCCGGCATAAGGACTTACCGAATATAATTTAAGTTTGCTTTCTACAGCACTTTTCATTGAAGTTACTCCTTTATTTTTATTTTTGGTTCGGCGCATTTCGCTCCGGGCGCGTGCCCCGTTTCTTCTCTCACAATCTTTCGTTCGCCTTGGAGCGGCGACGAACATATTTCCTCGTCACAATCTTTTCGTTCACCTATTATGCGCCGAGTTGTGCTTTTGGTCTTTACGTGCTTTGCTATTTATTAAAAAAGGGTAAAACTTTTACAAACCTACTTTTCTCACCGTATTAGCTTCAGAAGCCATTATTACAGCCTCTGAAGCCCTTCACATTAGGCTTGACAAATTCCTCTATTTTCGTTAAAATGTTTTTGCTACAAAACTTTTTTCTAAAAAGGAGAATTTACTTATGAAAAATGATGAACTTGTTTGCCCAATTTGCGGTGAATCTACAAGTGTCTATATGGGGAATGCCCGTAAAGACAGACTTTGTCGTAAACATGCCCTAATGGCTAAAGCCGGGCAAATTGTTCTTTGCCCCGATTGCGGCAAATGGCACGATGCAGATAAACCTTGTGATTGTAAAAAAGAAACTAATAAAACTTCATGGAATCATTCCGAAGAGTTTATAAAATTGAATGAGGGAAATGAATCATGTTTAGTATGTGGAGAAAATACGCAACAAGGAAAGTTACAATGCAAATCTTGCTATTATGAAACGATCGACTTTATGAATGGGTTAAACAAAAATAGTCAAACAAGTGAATTTAGAGATTACTATTATAATTTAAAAGATGCTATTTATCGTATGCAAGACTTTGACAAGATAAAATCTAACTGTAATAAACTTATCGCCATAGCTTACCAAAACAGTGAATCAAACAACGATAATTTACTTATTAGCTTGTTGAAAAAAGATGTCAAAAAAATAATTGAAGTAAAAAAGCCAAAAGAAAGCAACGATTTAAATATAGATATTGCAACAACAGAAAGAGATGAACAAAGAGAAAGCATTTACCCAACAATAGATGGACACAGAGTAAAAAGCCAAATGGAAGTAGTAATAGATAACGCACTATGGAACGCAACAATTATGCATGCTTATGAGCAACCCATAAAAGAATTTATATATGAACGAAAAAAATGTGATTGGTTTATTCCTATTACAGGACCAAAAAAAGGCATATACATAGAATATTGGGGAATGAATACCGAAAAATATTTAAGAAGCCGTAAAGAAAAAGAAGATCTATATTCGAAGTACAATGTTCCTTATGTTAGTGTAGAAAAAGATGCGCCCAAAGACAGCAGTTTTATAAATACACTCATTCAAGATTTGCAAAGAAAATCATTTGAATTTTTTGGATTTATGCCAGAATGGAAGAAGTAAACTTTATTTTGTTTACTTCTTCCAATGCCAGAATTAATTATAACCCTTTTTTTGTTTCCAATTATATAATTTTGCAGAATCCTTACGAGCAGCTAAATATCCAGAACGATAGGAACGTTCGGTATCTGTCAAAGATGCAGGTTGCCCAAATTTATCAAATTTAAGATGACCATCGTTTGTTTGATGAACCTTATTATTAAGTTCGTCGGCAAACTTGCGAGCTTTTTCCGCAGGATTCAGCAAAGTTATACTTTTACCTCTTTTACTTTTAATAGTTTTCATTTTTATACCTCCGTAATTTTTTTATAGTCTTTCCGACTGTCAGAAAATTTTACATTCACTATTGGTCACAAAAACATAGATACCTCCTTATAATAAAAATTTATATTTAAGCCGTTGGATCCATTACGGCAAAAATAACAAATAGATATTTTATTTGGCAAGATATTTACCATAGCAATAACTTTCGCCAAAACTCACTTCATCATTTACTTTCAATTTGTCCATTTTGTTCTCCTTAAGATAATAATTTAAAAGAATAGTATTTTAATAAGTCATTTATAAAATAACTGTTCTGCTTTTTTAGCTCGCCGAGCGTAGCTTTTTGCCCAGCATATTCTTTGACATCATCGATTCCTATTTTGGATTTAAGCGCTTTTTTATTAAAAAAGTCCGAAAAACAATCCGTAGAGAATCTATTACTGTAAATCTTCTTATCCATAAGATAGTAATTTTTATGAATCTTATTGCCGTCCTGGGTTCCGCTTTCAACCAAGACATCACACTTGCAACAAGCAAAAGTGTTATAAATTCCATCACGATATTGGTTAAGCTTTGCAGCAATTCCATGAAACAGATGAAGTCTTAAAGTGTTATCACCTCTACGAAAACGACGTTCATAATATTTATCGCCAAACTTACTTACAAACCAATCTATAACAAGGTCGCCCAAGGCAAAGAACGGCATAAGCAAAGACCTATCATTCGATTTATCTATATGAACTATTTCGCAAAGATCTCGAGCATCGGCACCCCAGGAAGCCGGACGTTGCTCATCGGTAATAACCTTAACAAAAGGATAATTACATACTGTTGCGGAGTGTCGGCACATCTTTAGCCACTTAATAAACATATCATTCTTTTGGTTCGTTTCATCATCATTTCGTTTTACACCCTGTAGCTCAAGATTATTACCACGCTCTTTCCCTATTTCTGTAACAACCACAACGCCGAACTCAAATACATTGGCGTTTATATTATGAGCTATAATGGTTTTCCCGGGACGAAGCATATCGAAATCGAGAATATGTGCGTGACGGCTATAAGCTTCCTGAAGACAGCAATCTCGCTTAAATAAATCCATATTCCAAAATGGAAAATTTCCGGCAGACTGTAATATCGAATCAGAACGAATAGAGTAATTGGATATAATTAAGCTGCTCTCTATTATGTAAATAAAATAAAGTTGCGCATAATCTTCAAGGATTTTCCAAATATTTTCCACTTTTATTTTATCGTTATAATACATTCCATATTGTTTGAAATCATAACCGAATATATTTCTTTCGATCGGATGACAACAAAACTTCTTAAGTCTGTTATGAATATACCTGCGACAAGTAGCAAGGTTGTAAATATAATGTTTTTCCATACCTTTTTGAAGCTCATTCTCGAGATTGATCCAAGGGAAGTGGGGGAATTTCAAATCGGTTTTAAGAATAAGTTCAAAAGCTTTCTGCCTGAACATGATCTCTTGCGAAAGCGCCATATCTGTTATCATAGTAGTTTTCTTTTTGCCCATTGTGCCGCAGACCATAAGCACAATAGGGCGCTCATTTATAAAACCACGATTACGCATTTCCAAATGATTAAGCCTGGCATAACCAATTTTTCGCCGAACTATATTCAGTACCACAAAGCCTATAATACACCAACCTAATGCCGGCATTATATTTATCAACACAGACAGATCCAAAAAAAGTTTTACGATCTGAATATAAATCTCAAAAAATCGAAACGAAGCGCAAAAGTAAAAATAAAAAGCTATAAACTCAAGAAATATCGTTATAAAATTCAAACTATATGCCCATGTCACAAGCCATAATTTCCAATATGCGCCATGTTCAATAATGAAACGCACAAAATTGCGTATCCAAGTTATTACAGGTAAATAAACTTTATTCTCAATTCTACGCCATACTTTTAGAAAACAAGTATCTTTGTTATAATCATTATTTTCCGTTTTAGGATATAAAAGCAGAAAAATATAAATTATAATTACAAATAGCATAAATAATATTAAAAGCCGAGAAAGTACAAATAGCTTATCACCCAAAAAATTTCCATAACCGGCAAGATTTTCCTTTGTAGCAAACAAGCTCCAATATAAAGCCCAAGCGTCTTTGAATTTATCCCATGAAGAAGGTAAATCAAATGGCAATACAAAAGGCATTTCGGAAAAATTATTGACCGTTACTTTAGTAAGATCTCCGCCGGATCCGAAAAGCTCATTAAAAAAATATTTCACAGAATTGCCGATATCCTTAAAACTCTCAATGAGCCGACCGAAAGCGTATGGGAAACATAAAAAAGCAATCAACAAGAAAGAAATAGTAATCCCGACACAAATATAATGCCGATAATCTATCTTCCTCTTAAATTTTTCTCTCAATGATTTTTTCATACAAATATAAAATTCTTTGATTGCTTTTGATCTTTATAGACTTAATTACTTGTAAGCAATTTCATGATTCGATCCGTAGGCTTAAGAGAGCCGGGAACATCAAAATACAAATCTGCACTCGGTGGATTCATCGCAATTTTAGATAAATCCGACATATCAACAAACGATGAATAAAAAATATAAGCGCCGAAATTTACCCAATAAAACTCGGAATTATTTTTGACATATAAAAGACATTCATATTCATAATTCAATGCAAAAAAGTCTTTTATTATATTTTTGGATCTTGCAATTTTAGGCACATCAGCCAACGGAAAATTTTGAGCACGCACAAAACAAATACTTTCGGCTAACGGAAAGTCTGCCAAACCATTACCAACGACAATCAATTCTTTTGTCGATTCGTTATAAGAAATAAGCATTATTCCGGCAACAACCTCATTTTCGGGATATGTAGTTAAGTCAGAACCAACTACTCCAACGGGAACAATTCCATTTTCTAAATAATCTTCTTTTGTAAGCGACATTAAAGCGTGATCATCTATATCAAAGATATATGATCCTTGCTTTGGTTCTTCTTCATCCATACGAAGCATGGCAAATAAACCGATAAGAATACCGGCACAAAATAATATTGCCAAAAATAATACAACTATCTTAAAAAAATTTTTCAATATCTTTCTCCTTTAATTTTCTATTATAAATCGTTAACATGTTATAAACTTATTTTTCTTGCCGTAAAGATAAAATATCCTATAACAATAAAAACTATTAAACCGACTATTACGGCTAAAATTTTTTTATACTTTTTCATTCCAAAAGCCCTATAAACTATTGACTTTAAACTAAAAACATAATATAATACTGAATGTGGCGTCGGGGGATTCCGACCAGACATTTGAAGTCTATCCACATTAAAGGGTAACATTTGTTGCCCTTTATTTTTTATTAAAGTTTCCACGTCTTATTCTCGCCATATCCCATTTATTAAGCCTTGTATTTGTTTTACCTAAATATTTTTCTTGAATAGGTTTACCGCTTATAGTTTTTCTAAATGTCTTATACTCAACACCACTCGGCTTAGGTATATCGGGATATTTTTCTATCGGGATAAGACGTTCTTTTTTCTTGCCGTTCTTGTCGTATAAAGAAGATATACGGCGCACAGCCATATTGTTTTTATCGTTTCCCATAGAAACGACCCTACGCTTTTTTCCCTTACCGCCGACAAGTATTTTATCGTCTGTAATATAAACCCTGCCTTTTATGTATCTTTTTCTTCTCGCCATTATTATTTCTTTCTTTTTTCTTTAATTGATTTTATAGCTTTTGCTATAAGCTTAAATGGAAACGTTATTACCCAAACTATAAATTTTATTACGTACGGCAACACCGGCACGAGTATTATTATCAAAAGTATTGTAAGTATAATCATCAAAACTTTCTTAAACAAGTTATTTAATCTTTCCGGATTTACCGATACCGTTTGATTTACTTCATTATCCGGTTCCATGTCGCCTTGTTGCATATTATCAACTACGCCCAAATTATAATAATGTCCGTCCGTCCAAAACTCCAATCGCAGTATAGATACGTTACTTACTATTGTGTACGAAGTTGTTATATACTCACCAGAAACATTTTCAAGACCCGGAACAGGCGGAATTCGAGCATAATTATAATTCGTTTCTAAAAAGCGAAGAACCCATTTTTTCCCGTCAAGATTTTGCTCCAAAGTTTCTTTTGTAAGCTTTGTTTCTATTGTATGATCGAAAATGTCACGAACATAAACGTCGTTACGTTCTTCACGTGCTTTGAATTCGTCTACCGATTCTATTCTATTCCATTCATAAGTCCCTGCCCACCAACCGTCGCCGGTATATGATACGTTTTCACCCTTAACAGTTATAGGCGGATCTGAATCTATAAGTTCGCCAAAAATAATTTTGCCAAAAGTATCATCTCTATAATAAGTTTGATAAGTATAAAACACGTCTGCAGATATCAATTTATCTATAGACTTATCCGTATCAAATGCCACAAAATGCGCATCACAAGCATTCAAATGAATTCCATTTATCGTCCAACCGTCCGGATATCTGCAAAAGCCTACCCACTTTTCGGTAATATCTATGGTTTCTATATCCGTTACTTGAACTGAAAGCTTGTCATTTATTACGCTATATCTATATTGCCGCTTTACCGGGAACTCGACGTGATTTATTATGTTATCGCTTTCGGATCTTTCATCGACGCCGTCTATATATGGGCGCAAAATCTCAATAATGGTGTAATATCTTACCTCTGCGCTCGAAACCTTAAAGCCACTCACCACGTACTTAAATATTGTATCATTCGAATTAAGATAGGTGAGCTTATACATATTCGGTTTTATATCCTCTTGCGGATTAGTAGACAAACTTATGTAACTCGCTCTTAAAGACTCGGCTTGTCCACTCGGCTGATATATATAAACAAACAATTCGTTTCCTACGCTCTCGGCTATCTGAATAAGCTGTAACGAGTAATACTTTTCTTTGTCCGCTTTATCGCCTTGTGGATAGTAACTCATGCTGAATGACTCATCTTTGCTTAAATCATCTACTGCGTCACTATATGTATTTTCAACGGCAAACACTGAATTAACAGCAGGATAGGGCACAAGTATCGTTAATAACAATATCATCGTTATTAACGCTATACAAATTCTTTTTCGTTTCATACTTTGACGCCTCATCATTCGTAAGATATCTTTAACTGCGATAATATTTTATCGATATCTTGCTCCGGAATTTCAATATCCTTTCCGTTGCTATCTACACAACCTAAACATAATCTCACATATACAGTATCTTTGGATAATATCTCTGGCTCAAACGGCACATATTTTCCATTAGAAAACCAACCAAAAGTTAACACAAGAAAAGTATTCCCGATATCATAAGTCAATTTGGATCTTCCTTTATTTTCATCATAGCAAAGAACACTGCAATATATATAAGGATATTCTTCGGATTGCGTTAAAGTTAGATTTAAGCCCTCAAAGGGCAACAAATCGCTTATTATAGTCTTTTTGGTATCACCTTCAAATGGTTCGCCAGTAACATAGTCAATGAAACCGTATCGAAAGTTATATTTCTCTTTATCGTTATAATAATCCTCTTTTAGGCTCTTGATCGCCATTATAGCGCCGATTAAAACCACTATTATCAACAACCATAATAAGACGGAAAACAAAACTTTTGCCACATTTTTTCGCTTAACTCTTGCCATTAAAATACCACCTCGCTTTTGTCAAATGATATTTGAACAGTTTCATCTTTGGGATCATCTTTCGGCGCGTTTTTCTCTTCTTTGCATTTGTTCAACATTCCAAATGCGAATACAACTACCAATAAAACTAAAATTACCGCTACTATCTTGCCTAATATTGATCTCTTTTTTCTCATTATTGCTTTTCCTCTCTTAATGCTAAAAGAAAAGAGGGCAGGATATCTCTTCCGCCCTCCACCTCTTTTTGCTTAATACACTATATCCGCACTACCTATGCTTACACTGCTTGCAAATGTCCCGAGTGAAGATGCATCTATACCGACCTTAAAAAGCCCCAAATGGACATCGGCAACACCATTTACTGTAGCTGTACATGTAAAGTGTATAAAACTACCTATATAAGTTAAATCCAAAGTTGACATAAATTGCTTATATCCACCCAAATCTAAATTCGAACTTGGATCTATCCCCAAACATTTAATAAAATCAAAATCACCTGTTAAAGTAGCGTTTACCCCTGTTCCCGAAGCTACCAAAATACCTTTATTAGAATCGGAATATTTGGCGTCTTCAAGCACGCTTCCACCGAAATACGACACAAGAGCAGAATATTTATCTGACACCATATAATCACCTACATACATTTTTACATTTGTTATTTCCATAGGCTTTGTATAAACAGTACTGCCTTTTGTTGTTAACTTTATAGCATATACGCCTTTTTTACTTCCTGTAGCAGAATAATAATCCTTAAATTCCGAGAATGTTTTACCGGCACCCGGGAAAGATACAAGAACAGATTTGACTTCTTGCGACGATACGTCACCTGTACAAGCCCCCAAAGCCCAAGTTGTATTTGCCGTAGAATAACTTGAATTTGTATATGATATATTTAATTCTGTGCCTACAGCTAACTTTTGCTGATATTGTACTTTACGTGTGCCTTTAATATTAGGGAAGTTGCGTAAAGATGCCGTTAATATGATCGTTTCGCCAAAAGCCTGTTTGCATTCAAGATTTGCGGTCAATGCTCCGTCCGAAGTGGGAGTAACCTTAACGTAATCCGTTACAGTTTTACCATTTCCGAATTTACCGCTTATTCCACTTTCCCATGCGACCGACCAATCAAGCACTTTATATTCAGCGTTCGACGGCGTAATTGTCGCTGTTATTTGTT
>CANQUR010000031.1 GCA_947627075.1 uncultured Clostridia bacterium | reverse complement strand
CCCAAAAGATTACAGATCTTGACGCCCAACGAAACCAAAAAACCGCATTTATTTTTGCTCAAATGCGTCAAGGACGGTGCGACGGGACTTATGGTAGAGCGTGAACGCGCGGTAAGAGTGGAGGTGAATTGATGCTGTATGTGGTTGGGACGCCAATAGGAAATATAAAAGAGATCACCTACAGGGCGATAGAGGTTCTCGAGTCGGTCGATTACATAGCCGCCGAGGATACGAGGCGAACGGCTATTTTGCTCAATGAGTACAACATCAAGAAGCCTATGATATGCTATCAAAAGTTTAATGAGCGCGCGTCCTCGGTCAAACTCATTGAACTTTTGAAAGACGGTAAAAATATCGCGCTCGTTTCGGATGCCGGTATGCCGCTTATTTCGGATCCGGGGCATGTGCTTATAAGCGAGCTTATCGAAAGCGGAATGGAATATACTGTCGTCGGTGGGCCGAGCGCATTTGTCGACGCGCTCATACTTTCGGGGCTTGAGACCGCAAAATTTTGTATGCTCGGATTTTTGCCCGAAAAGAAAACAGAACGGGAAAAATTGTTAAATGATTATTCGACGGTCAAATGTACATTGTTGTTTTACAGCTCGGTGCATGATGTTGACAAAGATCTCGAGGATCTTTACGAGGCATTCGGCGGTAGAAAAGCCGCTGTCGTCAGAGAGATAAGCAAGATATATGAGGAAGTTGTTCGAGGAACTTTGGGCGCTATGCCCGATTTTGTGCATAAGGGGGAAATAGTGATAGCGGTAGAAGGCGCAACCAAAAGCGACTTTTCGGACATAAGCATTACGGAGCATTTCGAAATGTATGTTCGTAAGGGATTAAACAAAAAGGACGCAATAAAACAAGTAGCGCTTGACAGGGGAGTAAAAAAATCGGATATTTACTCCGTAGTGGTGAAAGGAGAATAGAATATGCAATACAAAAAAGCGGACATCAGACAAAGGATTTTGGACGTTGGCAAAGCGGAATATTTGGAAAACGGTTTTCGAGGCGGAAATATAAAAACAATTGCCGATAAGGCGGGAGTCCCCGTGGGTAATTTGTACAGATATTTCGATGGTAAAAGTGGATTGCTTGACGCAATTGTCGCGCCGGTGTATAATGAGATTCCAGAGATAATCAATAAATTGGCGAACCTATTCATATCGCAAAAGTATATGAGCTTTCATGACATAATGCCGATATTGACCGAAAATGTATTGAAACTTTTCGATAATCACAAGGCGGAGCTTTTGATTTTGGCATACAGATGTGAAAAGACGCAATATGAGGATTTTATAGACAAAATAGTGTCGATATGTAGCAATCTTATAGTAGGCTATGTTCGCAGCGATCCGGACGAAGATCAAAAGGAATTTATTTCAATCATAAGCAGAAGTTTTGTTACGACGCTTTTCGAATTGTTCCGAGAGGATTATGACCGAAATAAACTCGGGCAACTCATCAATAAGCTTATGGAATTTACATTCGATAATATAAACGACAGGATATAGGAGGAAAAAATATGCCTATTGAAGCAAAAAGGATCTGGGAGCAAATGTTGCCGTTGCTCGAGACCTCCATGACGATTTTGAGCTATGATGTTTGGATCAAGCCCATCGAGCCGCTTGATATTCGCGACGGAAAACTTGTGCTTATGGTGGCAAGTGAGTGGGGAAAAAACGAGGTCAATATGCGTTATCTTCCTCTTATCAAGGGAGCTATGAATTCGGTGAGTTCGCTTTTGACGGATGTTGAGATCATAAGCGCCAATCAAAAGGAAAAATACGTCGGACAAGCCGAAACATACGAGATAAAAGAGGAGCCTATCATAGTCTCCGAGCCGCTTAGCATAAGCTTGAAATATAATTTCGAGAATTTTGTGGTGGGCAAATGCAATCAGCTTGCGGTAGCTGCCGCAAAGGCAGTGGCGGAAGAACCGGGGACCAGATACAATCCGCTATTTATTTACGGGGGCGCCGGACTTGGCAAAACACACCTTATGCACGCTATAGGCAACTCGCTCAAGGCGTCGCAGCCACGTCTTAAAGTCATGCTTGTCAGCAGCGAAAAGTTTGTTAATGAGCTTGTCAAATACATAGGAATGGAAAAGGACGGTCAAAAGTTCAGGGATAAATATCGCTCCGTAGATGTCCTCATGGTGGACGACATACAATTTATATCGGGAAAGCCGGGCACAATGGAGGAGATCTTTCACACTTTCAACGAGCTGTATAACAACAGCAAGCAATTGGTGTTTACTTCCGATCGGCATCCTAAAGACATCCCGGATATAGACGACAGACTTCGTTCGCGCTTCGAATGGGGATTTACGGCGGACGTTCAACCTCCCGATCTCGAGACGAGGATAGCTATCTTACGTAAGAAAGCGCAGATCCAAAAATACAATATAGGTATGGATGTGCTTTCTTATATGGCGGAATGTATATCGAGCAACGTCCGCGAAATGGAAGGACTGCTAAACAAGGTGATACTTTTGTCGCAGCTCAACGAAACAAAGCCCTCGGTGGAACTTGTAAAAGAGGCTCTCAATGATTATTCCGAAAAGGAAGAGGGTGAGATCACGCCGGATGACATAATAGACGCGACTTGCAAATGCTTTAACGTAAAGAGGGAAGATCTTCTCGGCAAACGCAAAACGCGCGACATCGTAGAGCCGAGACAAATTTGTATTTATGTCATGACCGAGATGCTCGACCTTCCGCTTGCGACCATCGGTAACATATTCGGGGGTAGGGATCACACGACAATAATGTATGCGCGCGATAAAGTAGCGCAGTCGATAACGCAACAAAAGACCGCAGACGATGTCAATAATGTAAAAAATATGGTATATAAAAAATAGATAATCGCTAAAAATCTTGTTTTTTAGGCAGCTTTTGCTTGACAAAGTAGGACTGAAATACTATAATAGATTGGATATCAAATTGAGGAGAAATAATTATGAAAAAGAATATACATCCGGATTACCACGAAGTGGTCTATGAATGTGCGTGTGGCGCGAAATTTGTCTCCGGCTCCACAAAAAAAGGTGACGTTGTAAAGGTAGATATTTGCAGCGAATGTCATCCTTTTTATACCGGCAAACAGAAGCACGCTGAGACCGGCGGAAGGATCGACAAATTCAATCAAAAACGCGCAAAGAAAAATTAGTGATTTTTAATTGCAAAAAAACGACCATACCGTTTCTTCTGTATTTTGGTATGGTTTTTCTTTTTAACAAGGAGGTTGGATAATGCCCGAAAAAATTTCTACGATAGGCGGTCAAGCGCTTATGGAAGGCGTCATGATGCGCGGCCCGTCGTCTATGGCTATGTCGGTTCGCGATGCCGATGGGATCATTCAAACCGAATCCGACAGATTAAAGCCGCAAAAGTGGTACAATAGGGCGCCGATAATCCGCGGAATAGTTTCGTTTATATCGTCGCTTGTTATAGGTATTTCTTCGATAACGCGGTCCGCAAAGGCGCTCGGAGACGAAGAAGAACTTGGCAAAGGCGCCATGACATTCGCAGTTATATTGGGAGTATTCATTGCCGTATTATTGTTCATGGTATTACCGGAAATCATTGCCAGCCTGTTTGATAACGTTACAAACAGCGTCCTTATAAAAAGTCTCGTCGCCGGCGTGATCAGAATATTGCTTTTTATCGGATATTTGCTTTTGATGTCAAAGATAAAAGATATCAAACGTACCTTTATGTATCATGGGGCGGAGCATAGGACGATAAATTGCTACGAAAGCGGAATGGAACTTACCGTCGAAAATGTTCAAAAATGCAGTACTCGTCATAGTCGATGCGGCACAACATTCTTGTTTATCGTAATGGTCGTATCTATATTGTTGTTTGCTTTGGTGAATTGGATCTTGGATCTCATCATGGGCAATTCGCTCGATGGAATAGTTAAGCATTTGGTGTACATAGCGGTTAAGCTTATAATTTTGCCGTTAGTAGCCGGCGTCAGCTATGAGATACTCAAGGGTATTGCTAAACTCCCCGATAATTGGTTTTCAAAAGCGTTGCGAGCTCCGGGGCTTGCTTTACAAGCGCTCACGACTGCGATCCCGACCGACGACATGGCGGAAGTGGCTATTCGAAGCTTCAAAACCGTTATGAAAATGGAAGAAGATCCGTCTCGTCCGATAACCAAATTCGGCAATATGGAAATAACAGATGTAAGAGAATATTTCAGACGCGAGCTTCCCAATGCTGAGCCGGTAGAGGCAGATTGGATCTTGTGTGAAGTGCTCAAAGTCGGAAGAGGACAAATAGCCCTTATCGGAAGCATAAGCGTTTTTGATTTTAAGCGATTCAAGGAGATCGTCATAAGACGAAAGAACGGAGAACCTCTCGATTATATTACCAATAAATCCTATTTTTACGGATATGAGCTTTATGTTGATAATAATGTGCTTATACCGCGAATGGAGACCGAGATCTTGGTGTCCGAAGCTATAAGGGCTATTGGCAAAAAGACTCCCGAAGTATTGGATCTTTGCACCGGCTCGGGGTGTATCGCCCTTGCGCTTGCAGGCAGGACCGATGCGCATATAACGGCGAGTGACATATCCGAAAGGGCGCTTTCCGTAGCGGCTCGCAATCTTGAAGGCACAAATGTAAGGCTTGTAAAGAGCGATCTATTCGGCGCATTCGAATACAATTCCTTTGATATACCGACGGGCAAGATATCTACTCTGTCGGCGGAAGTTCGAAACGAACCGAGGCTTGCATTGGACGGAGGACATGACGGATTGTCTTTCTATAAAAAGATCATAGCGTCTGCTTCCGACTATTTGCGAGTAGGCGGAAGGCTTTTCTTGGAAATAGGATATGATCAAGCGGAGAATGTAAAGCAGCTCATGTATATGTTCGGTTATAAGGATGTGCGAGTAGTTGCGGATCTGGATGGAAATGACAGAGTGGTAATAGGTAATATTTGATTATGAACTTTGAAAGGTTAAAAAATATAAAGGACAAGTTCGAGACTTTAAGCAAATCGATTTCGGATCCCAACGTAATAGCCGACAACAAGGAATGGACGAAACTTGTAAAAGAGCACGCCATGCTTGAGCCGATCGTTACTCAATATGACATATATAAAAAGACCGAAAAGGATATTGAAAATGCCAAAAAGTTGCTGAAAGAAGAAAAGGATCCGGAAATGCTCGAGCTTGCCAAAACAGAGCTCGAAGAAAAAAAGGAGCAGCTTGAAAAAGTAGAAAACGAGCTTAAGATCTTGCTTTTGCCGGTAGACCCTAATGACGAAAAGAACGTTATAATAGAGATACGAAGCGGAGCGGGCGGAGATGAGGCGGCGTTATTTGCTTATGAGCTCATGAGAATGTATAAAATGTACGCGGAAAAAAACCGTTGGCGAGTTGAAGATGTTGACATCAACATTACCGAACTCGGCGGCGTAAAGGAAGCTGTTTTTCAAATATTCGGCGACGGAGTTTACCGCAAGTTGAAATACGAAAGCGGCGTTCATCGCGTACAACGTGTGCCGGACACCGAAACTCAAGGTCGAATCCATACGTCTACCGTGACCGTAGCGGTCCTTCCCGAGGTTGAGGACGTTGTGGTAGAGATCAATGAAAAGGATCTGAAGATCGACACTTACCGAAGCGGAGGTGCGGGCGGACAACATATAAACAAGACCGACAGCGCCGTACGTATGACGCATTTGCCGACGGGAATAGTTGTCACTTGTCAAGACGAACGAAGCCAAATAAAAAATAGAGAAAAGGCGATGCGTGTTCTTAAATCGAAGCTATATGACTATTATCAGTCCAAGGCGGATAAAGAATATGCCGAAAATCGAAAAAGTCAAGTGGGCACGGGAGATAGGAGTGAACGAATAAGGACATACAATTTCCCGCAAGGAAGGGTGACGGATCACCGTATTTCCATGACTATATATACTATAGATACATTCATGAATGGAGATATAGATCAAATGCTCGAAGCTCTTCGAATAGCCGATCAAACTGCGCAGCTTGAAAAAGAAGAATAAAGAAAGAAAAAAACGAGATAAAACGCTTTGAATAACGAATTATTCAGGGCGTTATTTTTTTACATCGAAACGGAAAAAACGTTAAATCAATTTATCGTTTCTCTGTTTATACCACGCATAAAAAGGTAATGACATGGACATAATCTTGATACTTATTTTACAAGAGGTCAAGATGTTATATTTTGCTATTGCATTACTGCTTCTTATTTGCTTTGTAATTTTATATAAAATATTATTGCCTATAGGCGAGCCGGATATGACTATTACGGGCGTCATGACAATCGAGCAACTTAAGGCGAGGATCGCGGAACTTGCTTCGAATATGAAGACCAATAAAAGCGATTCATCGCTTTCATCACAACTTATTCGTTTCACCATCTCGAAGACATATAAAAAGCTGTCTCAAAAAAATAAATTTCTCGACTTCGAAAGTTGGATCTATGATAACTATTATAAGCTATCCGAGATCATGACTGAGCAAAAGAAGCTTACTTCAAGATATAACAAATTGCCGGGATATAAAAATGTTCCCCGGCTTTATCATCTTGCATCTTTGATCGTAAAGGGAAGCGGCGGAGCGGTAACAGCAAACACGGTGAAGGAATGCGTTTCTGCCTTCAATGATATATTGCCGTTGACTTATAATGAGACAACGATGCTGCCATATGCGATCAATCTTGCCTTGCTTGAATATATAGCTGTTTTTTGCGGAAAGTCGAATGTTATAAACGATAAGTTCGAACGTGCTATGAATGATATAAAAGCAAATAAAATAGATACGGCTATGCTGTCTTATAACAGCTATGCATATGCGTTTGTAAAATATGCAAACGGAGAACTTTTGAAGCGCATGAACGGACTTATTGCCGACGGTATAAACGCTTATCAAAAAGCCGATAACTTTTTATCTGCGTGCGTAAGATACACGGGCGCGGTAAGTAGCGCGATAAGATCCATTCATGAATTACCTCCGAAATTGAGCGATGAATTTCTTTTGGATTTGTCTCCCTTGAATAGATACCTAATGCGTTGTGAGGGTATCGTTTATAGGGAATGTACGGCGGCAACAAAGACCGTATATTTAAGCAGGATCGCAAAAAAGGCAAAAAACAAAAGCGAGATCGCATATGCCGGCGAAATAGTTCAAAAGGCAAAAAGGGAAAATAAGGATATTGCATACTATATTTTGCCGCAACCACTCGGAAAGTTTGCCGCTGTGGTGTATATTTTGATAATAATAGGGTACACGATAAGTAACTGTGTGACTGTATTTATGTATATACCTACGTTCAAGCTGGCGGCATCAATAATATTTATACCGATTTCGCTAAATCTTGTGCTTATGTTTGTAACGAGCATTAACATAAGGATCTTTAGCAGAAGATATATGCCACGCGTCAAAATAAAAGATGAAAATCTGGCAATGATCGTTTTTCCCGTGATTGTTTTTGACGAAAAAGAAACAGACGAAATGATCGATAATCTATTGACCGTCAGTTGCGCCAATAGCGAGGATATTTTTTCTTATGGCTTATTGTTGGATCTGCCATCGTCGGATAGCAATGTTTACACCGAAAACGATGAATGTATTATTAAAAAAGCAAAGGAGAGGATGTCCGCTTTGGGCGACAGATTCAATTTGTTTATTCGCAAGCGCACAAAAGTGAAGGGTGAGAATAAATATCAAGGCTGGGAAAAGAAACGAGGCGCCATTTTGGAGCTTAACAACCTGATTATGTCAGGTGAAGATAGTGCATTTGAAGTGGTTTGCGGAAAGAGTTATGACGTAAAGTATGTTATAACATTAGATAGTGACACGATGATAAATTGCGCTTATGAACTTGTGGAAATTATGGAACATCCTTATAATGCAGACAAATCGGTGGTATCTCTGAACATAAGATCCGATCCATCCTCGTTGGTAACTCCGTTTGCAAAGGTGATGAGCGATAGTGTTGGACTCAACAATTACAGCAATTTTATTGCGGACGCTAACTATGATATATTCGGAAGCGGAAATTATACCGGCAAAGGAATATATAGAGTAAAGGAATTTACACAAAAGGTCAAAGGCGTTTTTATGGAAAACAGAGTGCTTTCGCATGATTTTGTGGAAGGCGCTATATCTGGTTGCGGAAGTAGCGGTGAAAGCGCTTTGGATTCATATCCCGCAACGTTTTCATCTTATTTGAGCCGTAATATAAGGTGGCTTCGCGGCGATTATCAACTTTTGCCGTTTTTATCCTCGCGTATAAAAGACAATAGCGGAAGGTATATGCGCAATCCGTTATCTATTGTCGCGAGACTTCATATATTGAACAACATAATTTTGGGATTGATTCCGATCTCATCCGCTATATTGCTTATTTTATCACTGTTTTCGAATTCTCCGTTTTGGCTAACAGGCGTAGCGTTCGCTTTGAATATTTTTATGTTCATAGGCTCAATCCGACTTATATTTTTCCAACCGAAAAAGGTGTTTTTTGAATTGCTTCGTCAGGCTCATATTGCTCTGTGTTTGCCCGTCATTGCATATAATTATTTTAAGGCAATTTTGATGACCTTGTATCGGCTTGCCGTCAAAAAGAATTTGCTCGAATGGCGTGTATTTGCTCATTCAAAAGGGAAGGTGTCGTTTTTGCCGAATATTATAGCGGTAGCTATATATATAGCTTTTGCAGTATTTGTACGCTTTAAGCTTACTTATGTCGTTATGGCAGTGCTGTTTATGTCAGGCATAATATTAGCTAAAGTGCTTGATCGACGCAAAATCGAAAAAAAATCCTTGACTGTAGAGGCAGAAGCCGAATTAAAAAAGCTTGCTGCCGATACGTGGATATTCTTCGAGAAACAACTGAATGTCGAAAATAATTTTTTGCCGTTCGATAATTTTCAGGAAGAGGGCGATGTCGGTTATGCGGCTCGCACGTCACCGACAGATATAAGCTTTATGATCACGGCGCTCGTATGTGCTTACAACATGGAGTTTGTCACGAAGAACGATTTCGATTTTTATGCCGATAATATTTTACGGGCTATAGAGAACACCGAAAAGTGGAACGGCAATTTGTTTAATTGGATAGATACGTGTACCTTAAAAAGATTGAACGGTTATGTTTCTTCAGTGGATAGTGGCAATTTGCTTGCGAGTCTTATTTTGCTACGCAATGTCGGCAATGAGCAGATTTCGTCCAAAGCGGACAAGCTTATTCGGGAAACTCAATTGGAGGCGTTTTTCGATGAGGAGAGAGGACTTTTGCACATAGGCTATGACTATGATTCCAAACTTTTCGATTCTAATCATTACGATCTATTGGGTAGCGAAGCAATGCTCACTTATCTTGTAGGCATAGGTACAGGCAAACTCAAAAGCGCTTGTTTTAAGAATCTTTCGGGTAGGTGTGTCAAATTCAAAGGTGCATCTCTTTATTCCTGGACAGGCGGAGTTTTTGAATATATGATGAGCGCTTTATATTTCAAATACGATCGTAGTGGGATGCTTTATCAATCTTCAAAGGCCGTTATGGCGGCAAATATAGCGTATGCGAAAAGAAAAAAGCTTCCGTTTTGGGGCATTTCGGAATCTCAATTCAATGCCGTGGATGAAAACGGAAATTATCAATATAAGGCTTTCGGTGTGCCGAACATTGCCTTGAGCAACGAAAGGCGCAAGTCTGTCGTATCGCCATATTCGTCTATGCTGTTTTTGCCGTTCTTTCCGAGCGAGGTGGCAAAAAATCTGCGACATATTTTAAGCATAGGACTGCACGGCGAGGATGGCTTGTACGAGTCATATGATGACACAATAATAAAGACTTATATGACTCATCATCAAGGAATGATACTTGCATCCATTTGCAATTATTTTTATGACGATTTGCTCATAAAACAAATGTCATCGCCAGATATGAAGGCGGCTGCTTTGTTGATAACCATGTCCGAGTTGCCAAAGGCATATAAAAAGCGAGAATACGACTGTTTGCCCGTTGTAACCGAGGATATTTCGCCTGTGAAGCGACTTTCGCCGCCTGCCGTAAATCTTTTGACTAACGGCAACTATTCGGTGATTTCGGATTGTGCGGGTAACGGATATTCTTATTTTAAGGGTAATTTTGTTTCGAGATTTTATGATTTTCACGGCGGACTCAAGCTGTTTGCCGTATTCGATGATGAAAAAATCGATTTGCAAAGGACGGCTTATTTTCATGATGGTAAAACCGAATTTGTATTCACCGATAATAAAACGGAGATAAAGCAGGTTTGCTCCGTTTTGTCGGGTATGGATGGAGAAGTTCGAAGTATTCAAATCAAGAATAGGAGCTCGAGACCGACTTGCGTAAAACTCGAATCATATATGGAGATCGCATTGGCGCCGCTATACGAGGATCTGGCGCATAAGACCTTTTCGGGTATGTTTGTGAGCACGGCTTTTGACGAGGGATTGAACGCAATGGTCGCTCAAAGAGGGGGACTTATTCTTGCGCATTATTTTGATACGGAAGCAAAATATCAAAGTAATAGAAGCAATTATGCCGGACGCGGGCACGGAGATGATTTCGGAACAGTTCTCGATCCTATAGCGAGTGGCAGGGTTGTAGTGGATCTTGCCCCGTATGAGATGAAGACCATTCATATGTTTAACCTTGTATCTACAGATTATGATAAGCTAAAGCGTCAAATCGGAATTACAAAGCGAGAGGGCTTTTTTGAAAAGATCGTTGCCGGTAGCGCATTGAAGAACAAAGGCTATGGTGTAAGTGAACGAATGAAAAGAGTCATGAGTAAGCTTATGTACGATGCTTCGCCGAATTTGCTTCATGGGGAGCTTCCGCTTGTCTATATTGAATCGAATATTGTTACCGAAAGAGTCAAAAATAAACTCAAGTTGCTTGCGAATTTGGGCTTGTGGGGGCTGAATATAGAAATCGCCTTTGTCTATTATGGCGATGGCTTTGTCAGAGAACGACTTTTTGAGACATTGGAGCTTCTTTTGGGCAATAATTGCAGACTCACGCTTATCAACAAAGAGGCGAATGAGGTCGAAGCGGCGTTGGCTTTTAAGTCGCGTACCGAAATCGACGAAATCGATTTTATCGAATTGAAGGAGGATACCTCGAATTTCGAGGCTCCATATCAAAAGGCGAATTTACCTACCGTAAAATACGAATATAAACTTGGAAAAGGGGGCTTTGTAAAGGGCGGCGAATTTGCTTTGGAACTAAAAAAGAATGATTTGCCTCCGCGCCCCTGGAGCAACATCATAGCAAACGAAAAATTCGGAACTATTATTACCGAAAGCGGAGGCGGATACACCTTTTATCGAAATTCGCGTGAAAACAAGCTCACCGAATGGAGCAATGATCCCATAGGAGATCCGTGCTCTGAAGGGGTGGTTATTTTCGAAGGAGAAAAGGCGTGGAGTGCTTCCGTAAAGCCGATAGGAGCAGATGCCGATTATCAAATTATCCATGGCTTCGGATATAGCGAATTCAGATGTAATTATAATGGATTCTATTCACGTTTGCGTGAGATCATAAAAAATAACACAAAATATTATGAATTGACCTTGCGGTCCGAAATGGATTTTTATAGAAGCGTGGAGACTATGTTTTTCGTTTCTCCCGTGCTTGGGGATTTTGCCTTTAAGACTGCTCATAATCTTACTGCTGAATTTGAAGATCGGCGATTGAAGATCGCAAATTTGTTTAACGGCATGAGTTTTGTTATGGGATCGGATCACGAAATATCGAGTTATGTCTGTCATAAACAGTCATATATTGATAAATTCGGCAAGATATTCAGACCGAAGAATGATTTCGGATATGAATTTGGTCCCGCTATCTCGGTCAAGACGGATATTTCTCCGCGTGGCGTCGTAAAAGTAGTGTTTTATTTGAGCGCCGACGGAGACGTAAATAGCTCGAATTTTGAAGTTATGATTGAAGAAGCGAAGCAATATTATTCGTCGCTTTCGTGCATTTCCGTTTCTACGGGCGACCCTGCGATCGATAATATTTGCAAATGGTTGCCATATCAGATAATGACAAGTAGATTTTGGGGCAGAACGGGCTTTTATCAAGCCGGAGGGGCTATAGGATTTCGCGATCAATTGCAGGATTGTTTGGGGGTGCTTTACATTGATCCGAAGCTTGTAAGAGCGCATATTCTCGATTGTGCGGCACATCAATTCGAGGAAGGCGATGTCCAACATTGGTGGCATCCGCCGCGAACGGGAGTTAGAACCAAAATTACAGACGACAGGTTATTTCTGCCGTATATAACAGCCGAATATATAGAATTTACGGGCGATGAGTCGATACTCTTTGAAAGGATTCCGTATCTTGAAGATGTCAAAATTATAGGCAAGGATTATTACGGAACCCCTAAGCCGACAGTCAATACGGGTACGTTGCTCGAACATTGCCTAAAGGCTATTAAAGCCACCGCAAGATTGGGTAAGAACGGATTGGTGTTGATGGGCGGCGGCGATTGGAACGACGCCATGGATAAAGTAGGCATCCGAGGGAAAGGAACTTCGGTATGGGGCAGCATGTTCTTGTATCTTGTCATATCCGAATTTATGCCGCATATCAAAAACAAAAAACCGTATTTGGCATTGAAGGAAAGGCTACGCGAAGCGATAGACAAAGCGTGGGACGGAGAATGGTTTTCGCGTGCTTTTTGTGATGATGGTACGGTTTTGGGCAGTAAAAAAAGCGAAGAATGCAAGATCGATCTTATTACGCAAAGTTTTGCAGTGTTGAGCGGCTGCGCGGATAGGCAAAAAGCAAAGCTTGCGTTGTTGTCGGCTGCGAGCCGACTTGTCGACACCGAGAACGGAATAATAAAGCTGCTTACGCCGCCTCTTAAAAATATAAAGGCAGGTTATATCTGTGATTATCCGCCGGGCGTAAGAGAAAACGGCGGACAATATACCCATGGAGCGATATGGTTTATAATGAG